>PGYQ01000003.1 GCA_002839745.1 Candidatus Kuenenbacteria bacterium HGW-Kuenenbacteria-1 | reverse complement strand
ATTTTATTTTATTAATAAATTGTTATTTATATGATTAATACTTTTAATCCTTTTAATCAAAAAGTTTGGGTGGTGGCGGTTAATATGGGTTATGGCCATCAAAGAACCGCTCATCCTTTAAGAAAATTGGCTTTTAAAGAAGAAATTATTAATGCTAATAATTATAAAAATATTCCAAAAACTGATAAACAAAATTGGGAAATAAGTCGAAAATTTTATGAAGCAATTTCTAATTTTTATCAGACTTTTTTAATTGGTAAAATGTGTTTTAAAATTTTTGATCAATTTTTAAAAATATTTAAATTTTATCCCAAACGAGATTTGTCTAAGCCAAATTTTTCTTTAAAATTAATGTATGTTTTATTTAAAAGAGGATGGGGCAAAAATTTGATTTTAAAATTAGAAAAAAATCCTCTTTCTTTGTTAACTACTTTTTTTATTCCAGCTTTTATGGCTGAATATTTTAATTATCCTGGAGAAATTTTTTGTATTGTTTGTGACGTTGATATTTCTAGATCTTGGGTTTCATTTAATCCGTCAGTCAAAGAAAAAAATAAAATTAAATATTTTGCTCCCACAGAAAGAGTGGTTGAAAGATTGAAACTTTATGGAGTGAAAGAAAAAAATATTTTTTTAACTGGTTATCCATTGCCTTTAGAAAATATTGGCGATGAAAATTTAGAAATTTTAAAAGAAGATTTAAAACATCGACTTTTAAATTTAGATCCGCAAAAAAAGTATTTCAAAAAATATAAAACATTAATAAAAACCAGTTTAGGAAATTTGCCAGAAAAGTCTGATCATCCTTTAACAATAATGTTTTCTATTGGTGGAGCTGGCGCTCAAAAAGAAATTGGCATTAAAATTTTAAAACAATTAATTTTTGAAATTAAACAAGGAAAAATTAAATTAATTTTATCAGCTGGAACCAAAAAAAATCTCAGAGAATATTTTTTAGAAAATATAAAAAAATTAGGATTGGAAAAATATTTAGACAAAAATATTGAAATAATTTATAAAGCGAGGGTTAATGATTATTTTAGAAAATTTAATTATGCTTTGCGAAAAACGGATATTCTATGGACAAAACCATCGGAATTATCTTTTTATTCTGCTTTAGGATTACCTATTATTATTGCTTCGCCAATTGGTTTCCAAGAAAAATTTAATATGAGATGGTTGTTAAAATCAGGATTTGGATTTTTGCCGGAAGATTTAAATTATATTACTCAATGGTTTTTTGATTGGTTAGAAATGGGTTATTTTGCTGAAGCTGCTATGCAAGGATTTATTGAAGGCGAAAAATTGGGAGCTTTAAATATTCAAAAAATAATTTGCGAAAATAAAAATATAAATCAAATTGTATAATTGGTTTGTTATTAAAAGACATATTTATTAGTAAAATTTTTGTTTTATAAAAAATAAAAACACTCCGAAGTACTTTGGAGTGTTTTTATTTTTGAAATTTAAATTTCAAAATGTTTTATAATATTGCTTTTATTTTAAAGCATCTTTTAATGTTTTTCCAGCTTTAAATTTAGGTACTGTTACTGCTGGAATTTTAATTTTTTGGGTAGGATTTTGTGGATTAACTCCCATTCTTGCCGCTCTTTTTTTAGCAGAAAAAGTTCCAAAACCAGTTAAAGCTACTTCACCTCCTTTTTTAAGAGTAGTAGTAACAATAGCGATAAAAGTTGCTATCATTTTTTCAGCTTCTGTTTTTTTAATGCTAATTTTAGTAGCAATGGTGTCGATTAATTCTGTTTTATTCATTATGTTTCACCCCCTTTCGTGTTAAGTTAGCTTTTAGCTTATAGCTGTTAGCTTTTGGGAAATTCATATCATAAAATAAAAATGCAAAGCTCTAATCTAAATTAGAAATTATATTTTTATAATTTCTATATTTTGTTTAATTTTAGCCTATCATTGTTTTTTTGTCAACTCTTCGAATATTTATTGCTTTTCCTGTTTTTAAATCAATTTCTAATAAAACAGAATTAAATACGCATTCTCCTTTTTCTGGAAAAACAAATTGATGATTAATTTGGGTTAAATACGATTCAATTACACTTTCTTTTTCTACTCCAATAACAGAATCTTCAGCTCCGACCATTCCGGCGTCTGTTACATAAGCGGTTCCGTTGGGTAAAATTTTAGTATCTGCTGTTGGAACATGGGTATGAGTTCCTAAAACTGCAGAAACTCTACCATCAACATAAAACCCTAAAGCTCTTGCTTCGGAAGATGCTTCTTTATGAAAATCAATAATAATAGCGAATAATTTTTCTTTTTTATATTTTTTTAAAATTTTATCAATTGTTCGAAATGGACAATCAAAATCTTCTTTAAAAAATACTCGACCGATTAAATTAATTATAAGAATTTTCTTTTTATCTATTGTAAAAATTTTTTCACCTATTCCGGGAACGCCCATTGGATAATTAGCCGGTCTTAAAAGAAAGAAATCTTGTTTTTGAAAAATTTCTTCCGCTTCTTTTCTTTTTTTCCAAATGTGATTTCCTGAGGTAAAAACATCCACGCCAGCTTCTTTTATTTCTTTTAAGGTTCTTTCTGTTACTCCTTTTCCATGAGCTAAGTTTTCAACATTAGCTATAACTAAATTAATTTTAAGATTTTTTTTTAATTTTGGCAAGAGTTCACACACTCCAGCTCGACCAACCTTTCCAAAAATATCCCCGATAAATAATATTTTAAACATAAAATAAATAAAATTTTTAATATAAATTTAGTAAATTTTCCCTTAACTGAAGGCAAAAATAGGTTTAGTCTTTTTAAAACTTGACAACAGCCTCCTTAAGGAGTTGCACTTACAGCAATATAAAGCTTGATTGAATCTGCATATTTTTTAAGTTCTTGATCTGGCTCCAATACAGTCAATGTTATACTAATATCATCTTTATAATTTTCGGGACCGTTCATAAAAGTGTGTCTAGCTTTTTTATTTTTTAATTTATTGTATCGGAAAGTGAATATTTATTTGCTGAATAACGCTACGTTGTATTAGGTGGTTGGGTTTGTTTAGACACTAAAATTTAAAAAATGAGATGTAATTTTAAATTAAAAGTTTATAAAAAATTAATTATACATTTTTACTATGCCAACAACAATTTTACATAGGGTTTCGTTAACTTAGCATATTTTAAAGAAAAAGTCAAAAAAAATATATTTAATAAACTACAAAACTGGACGATTGTCACGAATTGTAGTCCGACAAATTAGTATAAAAAATAAAAAACACCTTTGTAGGTGTTTTTTAAAATAGTTTTAATATTTAATTTTTTAATTTTTCTTTTTTTCTCGTTCTCTTTCTTGTCTTGCGACTTGTGCTATTAATAATAAAAATTCTTTATTTTCTTCATATTGCGCAGGAGGTAAGTATGAATTTACTGGCCATTTTTTGTTATAAATAGCTTCAAGTTTTTCTGATTTTTTCATCGATTTTATTTTTTGTAAAATTCCATTTATTTTTTCCTGATCTTTTTCCCCTTCAATTAAAAATTTCTCAATCCCTTCTATTAACTTATTTATCTTTTCCTCTTTCTTTTTTTTATCAAAATCTTCTTTAGAAAGATCTCCTCCTTTAAAATTAAGATCTACCGGTAAACATATAGGATAATTTTCACCGCTTTTTATTATATTTGTATTCATATTTTTATATATTAAAAAATAAAAATAAATAAAATTTATACATTTAGGATAGTACTTTTTTCTTTTTTGTCAATACTTTTATACACTTAAATACAAAATTTTTCTTTTTGGTAAAGTAAAAAAAATTAAAGGGTTCGTTCTATAGGTAGTTCATCTTGTGAAGATCCCAATTGGGTTCTTTCTAAAATTTCAGCCTCTACTTCTTTTTTGTCTCGCCCATATTTTAATTTAGATAATTCTTTAATTTTTTGAGCTAATTCTAAATCTCCTTCTTGTGGAGGAATTGTTTGCATATTAAACGCTTTACAAGCTTGATTGTCTATTAATAATTTAATATAAGCATTATATTTTTCTACATTAATTAAATCATATTCATTAAATACTGGAGCAAATTCTTTTGCTAAAATTTCCGTATCTTCTACGCCAATTTTAAAAGAAATTGTCGTGCCCACATTTCCAAAAACCGCATCACGAATTTTAGTGTCATTATTTTGAACCAATTGCCCCACATATTGGTGAGCAATAATTAAATCTAATCGATATTTTCTAGCCTCTGAAAGAATTGTGGCAATACTATCTGTAATAAAATTTTGAAACTCATCAATATAAAGGTAAAAATCATGCCTTTGATTTTCTGGCAAATCTGCTCTGCCCATTGCTGCCATTTGCAATTTAGAAACAATTATTAACCCTAGTAAATTACTATTAACTTCTCCTGTTTTTCCTTTAGCCAAATTAACTAAAAGAATTTTTTTCTTATCCATTACTTCTCTAAAATCAAATCCAGAATGAGGTTGACCAATAATATCTCTCATCATTTCATTTTCTACAAAACGACCCACTTTTGAAATTAAATAACCCAACATTTCTGATTTATGGAAATCAGATGTTTTTGCCATTTCTTTTTCCCAAAAAGCTCGAACAATGGGATCTTTTAATTTATTTACCCATTGTTTTTGAAAATCGGGATCCGTAAATATACGAGGAATTTCAGCAATTGTTCCTGGATTTTCCAAGTCGTTCATTAATGTTAACATTGCATTTCTCATATTATGTTCAAACATTGGACCAATCATTTCTGGAGGAAATAATTTATAAAAAATTGCAATCATTTCTTGAACGGCAAAATCTTTTTGGTCTTCCGATTTTGCTTCTAACATATTTAAACCAATTGGTCGTTCAGTATCTGATGGATTAAAATAAATAACATCATCTATTCTTTCTTTTGGAATGCAGGTTAAAATATCTTCTACTAAATCACCATGAGGATCAATAACGCAAACTCCTTCGCCATTTAAAATGTCCTGTTTGGCCATATTAGAAATAAGAACAGATTTACCAACCCCAGATTTACCAATAATATAAACATGACGTCGACGATCTTCTTTTTTTATTTTTATTAATGTTTCTTGATTACGATAAATATTTTTTCCTAAAGTTAATCCTTCTCTAGGAATATTAATAGGGCAAGAGGCTCTTTTTGATAGTAACCATAAGATATTTGGAGTTTCAGTGGTAAGCAAAGGAAAATGAAAAAGACTTGTTAATTCTTCTGTGTTTAAGATTATTTCTCTTGCTTTGTTAAATTTTCGATAAACAAAATTTGTAATAATTTTTTTCTGTCTGGTCTTTAATTTAACCAAACAATTATTTGATTCTTGCGCTCGAAATTGGGCGAAACTATTAACAATATTACTTAAATTTTGTTTTGCTCTTTCTGGAATATTTGAACAAGAAATTATTCTGATGTTTGCTTGAAATTCTGCTTTCGATGCTTTTTCTTCCAAAGCCTTAACCAATTCTTCTTCTATAGGTGAAAGTCGATGAGGTTCTGCTCCTTTTTTTGTTGCATTTTTACTACTTCCAAGAGAAAAAAGATCTTGAAGAATATCAAAAAAAAGATAAGCAATTTTTGATAAAAAGCCAGATCCACTAACCATTAATGCTTCTTTAAGCTTTTTCCCTTGATGCATTTCTGAAGCTACTTTAAATCCTTTTTTACGCCAAAAAGAACGAGCTGGTTCAATTAAAATTTGGATTGCCGCTCCTTCATTTTCTTCTTTAATTTTACTTAAACTATTAGTTAAAGCGTTTAAAGGATCTAATTCTAATTTTTTATAAGTTTTTATTGGAAAAATTGATTGTTTAGAAAAGCCCAAATAAGTTGCTTTAATTGTTCCGGTGGGAGAAAAAATATTATAATCCGTTGTTTCATCAATATGCGCCATTGGAAATTGAGCGTGAATTTGTTGTTCAATAAAAGTTTGGTGTTCACGAGGGGTGGTAATATAAAATTTAATTAATCCTTGATGGCAAATAATTTCAAAAGCAATCCAATTGTCTTGTCCAAATAAAAAATTTTTCCATTTTAATCCTGTTTTTAATCCACTCAAATTACTATAAAAAATTTCCATTGGAGAAAGTTGATCAATTATTTTTTTTTCTCCTTCGTCTTTTTCTTTTTTCCCAGCTTCTTTTGGAACAGTGATTAATAAAGTAACGCGATCAAAAATGCGCCAAAAATTTTGAAAATTAATAAAAATTTTTCTAATTAAAAAAAATAAGCTTACGATAAATATAAGACTTATTGATAAATAAAAAACAATTGAAAGTATTGGATATTTTTCGTTTATAAAATTTAAAAATTCAAAAAACATAAAAATGGGCAAAATTTGTAAGATAAATTTTGTAAAATTTCTAATTTCTAAATCCTAATAATTAAATAGGCGCTTCGCGCATTTGTCCCTTTGATAAGGTTTACCCCGTTGAATAACTGGGGGGATTTAGGGGGTTTCTTAATTTCTGAAATTGCCCAACCCCTCCGATGGACATCGGAGGAATCCAGATTCATAATTAATTAACCTGGATTCCCTATTTCGTGGGAATGACAACCTTCTTTGTTATTTCTATAGCAAGTTTGTCGTTGAGTTTCATCAGGGATAGAAATCTAATAGAAATAACATTTAAGAAAATTTGCCAAAGTTTAGTTAAAATTTAATGGTTAAAAATTATTAATAAAAAAAGCAAAAATTTTAAATTGAAATTGGATAAAAATTTCTTTTTATAAAAATTTATCTTTGTGGATAAATTCCATTGATTTATTTATACAATTTACTCTAATAATATCTTTTGGTTTATCCATCAACTGAAAGGGTTATACATTCTATGGCCACCCTCTTAATCGAGGGTGGTTTTCGTTTTAATCTTTTTTGATAATTCTATTATTCCATCTATTTTAATTTTTGTTTCTTGCTCTAAAAAAAAATTATTAACGCCAGGAATTAATTTTAACCATTCTTTAATTAATTTAAAAATTTTACTTATTTTAATTTTCACTCCATTAATTATTTCTTCAATTTTAAAAGAAATTTCTTCTTTTTTTTCTTGAATTTCTTCTTGTTTTTCAAGAGGTAATTTAAAAAAAATATCTTCTAAATCTTCTGATAAAATTTTTTCTATGGTTTGTCGTGTTTCGCTTTTAAGAATTTTTTCTAAAGGTATTATAGTTGAAGGAATTGGAGAGGCCTGAAAAGAAGGCGTTTTTTTAAGCGCTTCTTCTGGTTTTTGAGGTTCAATCCCTTCTTCTCTTTCTTCTTCTTTTTCAATAATTTCAGGCTCTTTTATAATTTCCGCAGAAGGTTTTTCTGTTGATTCCAATTTTAACTCTGACTCTTTTTTATAAGATCCATCGTCTCCATTATTTTCTTCTTTTTTTTTGTTAAAAAATGCCATATTTAAAAGTTAAAAGTTAATTAACTACAGCATATTTTTTTCTATTTGTCAAAAAAATTTTAAAAAATATTAAATTAAACATTAAATTAAGCAATAAAGTGCAGGATCTTAAAAATAATGTTAGTTCTTTATTTTAGTTTGACATTTATTACAAATATAGTATTATATTGTAATAAATGTTTTTACCATATTAATTTAATATTTATTTTATGATGTTATCTGATCGTGATATAAAAAAAGCAGTAAAAAATGGGGAATTGATTATTAAACCATTTAAAAAAGAACAATTAGGCCCAGCTTCTTATGATTTACTTTTAGGAAATAAAATACGCTTATTTAAATCAACAGAGCATGCTTGCATAGATATTAAAAATTATGAGGATGCTTTTAGATATACACATAAATATAAAAATAAAATTATTGAACATTATACTTATACTGATTTAATTACTTCGAACGACCCTTTTATTTTACATCCAGGAGAATTTGTTCTTTGTGATACAAAAGAATATACAGAATTTTCTAAAAATTTTGCCGGACAAATTATGGGTCGATCTTCAATCGGTCGATTGGGAATAATTGTGCATGCGACTGCTGGTTTTTTTGATCCAGGATGGAAAGGTTTTGGCACATTAGAAATGGCTAATTTAGGCAAAATTTCTGTTAAACTTTATCCTGGGATGAAGATTGCTCAAATGGGATTTTATAAACTTGAAACGCCTTGCGAGGTTTCTTATAGCGAAAGAAAAGGCAGTAAATACCACAAAAATGTCACAAATAATCAAGCAATGTCTAGTAAAATTATGCAAGACTTTAAGAAATTATAAATTATAAATTATAAATTTTAAATTATAAAAATGAAAATTAAAAAATAAGAAATTATAAATTATAAATTAAAAATTTTTAACTATTTTTTATGCCAGAAGTAAAATTAAAAGTAGAACTAATTTCTTATACCAAAGATCCTGAACAAGTTTGTGCTACAGCGATTAAACAGTGTTATAGTAAAATAGGAGTTAGCGAGTTAAAGGAAAAAATAGATAAAAAAACCAGAAAACGATTAATTGAACAAATTATTTCTTCGGGACATACTTCTACTATTGAACATGCGAGTTTTACTTTTGCTATACAAGGAATTTCAAGGGCTTGTTCTCATCAATTGGTTCGTCATCGAATTGCTTCATATTCTCAACAAAGTCAACGTTATGTGGATTTTAATGCCAAAGGATTTGATTATATTATTCCACCTTTAATTAAAAAAAATTCAATTTTTTTAAAAAGATTTCAAAAAGATATGGATGAAATTTTTAATAAATACAAAACTTTGATTAAAAATGGAATAACCCCGGAAGACGCGCGTTTTATTTTGCCAAACGCTTGTGAAACAAAAATTGTTATTACAATGAATGCTCGAGCGTTTTTAAATTTTTTAAAAGAAAGATTGTGTAATCGTGCTCAATGGGAAATTCGAGCCATGGCTTTTCAAATGTTTATTTTGGTAAAAAAAATTGCGCCAAATATTTTTAAAAATGCCGGACCCACCTGTCAAACAGAAAAAATTTGTTGGCAAGGAAATCTTAATTGCGGTTTATGGAAAAATATTAAAGGGGCGGAATTAAGAAAAAAATAATAAATTTAATTTTACATTTTTATATTTTAACTTTTTTTATTATGTCTCAAGCTAATTTAATAAAATTTGAGTGTGTTGAATGTCATAAAATTAATTATTTTTCACATAAAAATAAAAAAATTATTAAAGAAAGATTGGAATTAAAAAAATATTGCAAGTCATGTAAAAAACACACCCAACACAAAGAAACTAAATAATTTCTATGTTATTTATTATTTCTGGTCCATCTGGCGTAGGTAAAACTTTTATTATTCGAAAAATAATTAAATCAGATCCTTGCCTTGATAATATTATTCCTTGCACAACAAGAGAAAAACGTCCCAATGAAAAACATGGGCAAGATTATTTTTTTTTATCTGAAGAAAAATTTAAAGAAAAAATAAAAAATAAGGAATTTTTAGAATGGGCTATTGTTCATAATAATTATTATGGCACTTTAAAAAAAGAAGTAGAAAATGCGAAAAAATCATTAATACTTAATATTGATTTTCAAGGAGCGCTTCAAATAAAAAAGAAAAAAATTCAAGCAATTTTTATTTTTATAAAACCAGAATCTTTAGATAAATTATCTAGTAGAATTAAAAAAAGAGGGGAATTAAAAAAAGAAGATTTAGAAATTCGTTTAAAGAATGCTAAAAATGAAATTAAACAAGCAACAAAACATTATGATTATGTGGTTATTAATAGAGAAAATAAATCTAATCAAACAATTAAAAAAATTTTACAAATCATTAAACATAATAGCTAATATATTTTATGAAAAAAGGTAAATTAATTGTTTTGGATGGCACAGATGGAAGTGGAAAGACAACGCAAGTTGAACTTTTAAAAAAAAGAATAAAGCAAGAAGGTATGGCAGTAAAAGTTGTTGATTTTCCTGAATATTATAAAAATTTTTTTGGAGCTTTTATTGGTCATTGTTTAAGTGAACAATATTATAATTTTTTAAACGTTCATCCAAAAATTGCATCAATATTATATGCGGTGGATCGTTTTGAATCTAGTGGTAAAATTGAAAAATGGTTAAAACAAGGAAAAATTGTGATCTGTAATCGTTATGTTTCAGCTAATCAAATTCATCAGGGAGGAAAAATTAAAAATATAAAAAAGAGAAATGATTTTATAAAATGGCTTGATAAGATGGAATATGAAGTTTTTAAAATTCCAAAACCTGACATTATTTTATATTTAAGTTTGCCGATAAATATTGTTTTAAAACTTTTAAAAAATCGCGAAAGTAGTAAAATGAAAAGAGAATATTTAAAGAAAAAAAAGGATGTTCATGAAAATGATGTTAATTTTTTGATAAATTCTCGAAAAAGCGCTTTAAAACTTGTTAAAGAAATCCCGAATTTTATTAAAATAGAATGTTCAAAAAATAATGAGATTTTATCAAAAAAAATAATTGCTGAAAAAATTTGGCAAACATTAAAAGGAAAAATAAAATAATATTTATATTAAAAAATGTATTTTTTATGAAAGATTTTAAAGATAATTTAATAAATTCATTATTTGAAGAAAAACTAATTAATGAAGAACAGGCTTTAAAATTACAAAAAGAAAAAAAAGAAACAGAACAAACCGTGGAAGAAATTATTAAAGAAAAAAAAATAATTCTAGAAAAAGATTTAATAAAAGTAAAAAGTAAATTATTAAATGTTTCAATTGTAGATTTATTAGGGAAAAAAATTAACAAAGATTGTTTTAAAATTATTTCTGAAGATTTGGCAAAAAATTATAAAATGGTTGTTTTTGAAAAAGATGATTGTCTTATAAAAGTTGCTATGTTAAATCCTGATGATTTTAGCGCTCGAGAAGCAATAGAATATATTGCTAGAGAAAAAAATTTTAAAATTGAATATTATATTACTGATAAAAAAAGTTTAGAATTTTATTTAAATCAATATTCTAGTTTTTTTTCAGAAATAAAAGAAGCATTAGAAACAGCGGAAGATCTTAAGGTTGAAAAAGATGAAAAAAGACTTTCTTCTGAAGATGAAACATATCAAGGAGCGCCAATTTCTAAGGTTGTTTCAGTTATTTTTAAACATGCTGTTGAAGGTTTGGCTTCAGATATCCATATTGAGCCGACAGTAGACGAAACAAGAGTTCGTTATCGAATGGATGGAATTTTACATACTTCCCTTGTTTTACCCAAAGAAGTTCATTCGGCTATTGTTTCTAGAATTAAAGTGATGGCTAATTTGAAAATTGACGAAACAAGAATTCCTCAAGATGGAAGAATCAGATTAAAAATACAAGGGCAATATATTGATTTTAGAGTTTCTATTTTACCATTAATGGATAATGAAAAAGTGGTAATTAGGGTTTTGGACACTAATACAAAAGTTCTTACTTTAGAGCAATTAGGTTTTTTAAAAGATAAAATAAAAATTATTGAAGATAGCATTAAAAAACCATATGGAATTCTTTTGGTTACTGGCCCTACTGGTTGCGGAAAATCTACAACACTTTTTTCTCTTTTAAATATATTAAATGATTCTAAAAGTAATATTTCTACTTTAGAAGATCCAATTGAATATTTTATTAAAGGGATTAATCAATCTCAAATTAGGCCAAATTTGGGATTTTCTTTTGCTTCAGGGTTAAGAACTTTGCTTCGACAAGATCCAAATATTATTATGGTGGGGGAAGTAAGAGATGAAGAAACAGCGGAATTAATAGTTCATGCGGGATTAACTGGACATTTTGTTCTTTCTACTTTACATACCAATGACGCTTTTGGAGTAATTCCTCGTTTAATTGATATGAAAGTAAAACCATTTTTATTAGCCAATGTTTTAAATATAATTATTGCTCAACGTTTAGTTCGACGTCTTTGTAAAAATTGCAAAGAACAAATTTCTTTGTCTTCCGAAGAAGAAGATCAAATTTTGTCCAATTTAGATAATCTTTCAGAAGAAGTAATACCTAAAGGTGTAAGTTTAAATAAACCATTAAAAGTTTATAGAGCTAAAGGTTGTATTTATTGTAAAAATACAGGGTATCAAGGGCGGGTAGTTATTTCCGAGGTATTAAGTATTACCAACGCAATGAGAGAAAAAATATCCGCAGCAGAAGGGAAAATGTTGAATTTTAACGAAGAATTAAAAAAACAAAATTTTGTTACTATTAGACAAGATGGATTTTTAAAGGCTCTTTTAGGACTTATTTCTTTAGAAGAAGTTTGGACAGCAATAGAAAAATAAAAAAAGTAACCAGTAATCAGTAATATGTAACGAGTAATATGAAAAATAAAATTCAAAATTTTCTACTTTTAGCCAAAGATTTAAATTTTATTAAAATAGAAATTTGTAAAAAATTAGGAGAAAATGCGAATGGAATCAATAAACTTGTTAATGGTTTAATTAAATCAATTGAAAATCAACAATAATTATTTATTTTATATTTTAGAATCTTAATTCATTTTACGCGTTACTGATTACGTGTTATTTGTTATTTTATTTATTTATGCAAACTGCGCAAACGATTATTTTTAATAAATTATTAACCACTGTTGTTGAAAGAAGAGCTTCTGATTTGCATTTAACCATAGGAACTCCTCCTGCTTTAAGAATTGAAGGTGAATTAATAATTTTAGAAGATCAAGAAATTTTAACTCCTGATTTTATAAAAGGAGTAATTAATTCTTTTTTAACTCTTGAACAAAAAGAAGAATTAGAAAAAAATAGGCAGTTAATTATTGCTCATTCTTTTGATCAAAAATTACGATTTAAAATAAATATTTATTATCAAAAGGGATTTTTGGGTGTGACTTTTAGATATATTTCTCCTATAATAAAAAATTTTTCAGATTTAGGATTGCCTAAATCAATAGAAAATTTTTTATCTTTAAAAAAAGGATTGGTTGTTATTAGCGGTCCATTTGATTCAGGAAAAACAACTACTTTAATTAGCATTATTGAAACAATAAATAAAACGCAGAAAAAAAATATTTTTACTTTAGAAAAACCAATTGAATATATTTTTATTAATGATAAAAGCATTATTGAACAAAGAGAAGTTGAAAAAGATGTAAATTCTTTTGCTGATGGGTTGGATTTAATTGTTAATGAAGATGTTGATATTGTCGTTGTTTCTCAGGTGAATGATAAAGAAATTTTTTCAAAAATTTTTAAATTAATTGAAGGTGGGCGATTGATTTTTATTTTTTTGGAAGCGGAACAGACTTATCAGGCAATAGAAAAAATAATAAATTTTTTTCCATTTGAAGAAAAAGAAAAAATTCAAACAATTTTGGCAAATAATTTGGCAGGAGTAATTAATCAAAAATTAATTTCTTCTTTAAAAGGAAATAGATTATTAGCTTATGAAATATTATTAAACAATTTATCGGTAAAAAATCTTATTGAAGAAGGAAAATTAAAACAATTAAATAGCGTTTTACAGCTTAGCCAAGCTGAAGGAATGATAAGTATGGATCGATGTTTGTCGCAGTTAGTTAGAAATGCTCTAATTTCTTTAGAGGAAGCTTTGAGGTATGCGATTGATATGGAAAATCTAAAAACCATGGCACAGAGGATCTTATGAAATTTTAAATTTTAAATTTATGGGGTAGATGAGAGCCTCTGCTCTCATCTTTTGGTTGGAGCAGAGGCTCCAACCTACCCAAATCTTTTGGTTAGAACATCCCAACCGTGGGCACTAGCCTAAGAAATAAAATTAATTGAAAATTTATAATTTCTTAAAATTTAATTAAAAATTTAAAATTTAAAATTATTCTATGCTTTTTCAATATCGAGCTAAAACATTACAAGAAGAAATAAAAGAAGGAACAATAGAAGCGCCCAACGAAAAAATGGCAAGTGATATTTTAGCTGAAAACAATTTAATTATTTTGTCTTTAACGGAAAAAGAAAAACAATCAGTTTTTAAAAAAGATTTTGAAATCCCTTTTTTGAATAAAGTGAAATCTAAAGACATTGTTATTTTTTCCAGGCAATTAGCTGTGATGATAACAGTGGGTTTACCTATTGTTCAAGCTTTAAAAATTTTGGTTAAACAAGCGCCCAGCGTAGCTTTTAAAACGATTCTTTCTCAAATAGCCGATGATGTTAATGGAGGAGAAAAATTTTCTCAAGCATTAGGTAAACATCCAAAAATATTTTCTAATTTTTTTATAAATATGATTCGGTCTGGAGAAACTTCCGGACAATTAGAGCAAGCTTTAAATTATTTAGCCGATCAAGAAGAAAAAAATTATGATTTAGCGAGTAAAATTAAGGGAGCGATGATTTATCCTGTTTTCGTTGTTGGCGGATTAATATTAGTTGGAATAGTAATGATGATTTTTGTTGTTCCAAAATTAACTGAGGTAATTGTTCAATCTGGAGCCAAAATTCCTTTACCAACTCAAATTTTAATTTTTACTAGCAATATTTTATCTCATTATTGGTGGCTTTTAGGAATTATAGTCGTGGGGGTTGTGTTTGGAATTAATTCTTATATTCATACTTTAGCAGGAAGAGAGCAATGGGATTTTTTAAAATTAAAATTGCCTGTTTTTGGAGGATTGAGTCAAAAAATTTATTTAGTTCGTTTTTCTCAAGGATTAGCATCTCTTATTGTTGGAGGAATTCCTCTTTCTCAAGGATTAAAAATTATTGCTGATTTAATAGGAAATGTTATTTATAAAGATTTAATTTTAAAAACATTAAAAGAAATAGAAGATGGTCATTCAATTACTACAGTTTTTGAACAAAGTAAAGTGGTTCCATCTTTAGTAACTCAAATGATGAGTGTGGGAGAAAAAACAGGGAGATTAGATAATGTTTTAAACAAAATAGCTGAATTTTATTCAAGAGAAATAAATAATACAGTGAGTAATTTGACAGCTTTAATTGAACCGATGGTGATTTTATTATTGGGTGGCGCTGTAGGAATAATGGTTGCTGCCATCATTATGCCGATGTATAATGTCACTACGCAGTTTTAAAAAGGGGATAAATGATTTTGAAATATATAGGTTTGTGATAGAATAGAATAAGGAAGTCCAAATAGTAAAAATAACTTTCAACTTTCAACTTTCAACTTTCAACTTTTAACTTACTATGAAAGGGGGTGATAATAAATGATAAAATTAAATAAAAAAGGTTTTACTTTAATTGAGTTATTGGTTGTTATCGCCATTATCGCCTTATTGTCCACCATCGCCATTGTTTCTTTGGGTAATGCCAGACAGAAAGCCAGAGATGCAAAAAGAATTGCTGACATTAAACAAATGCAAACCGCTTTGGAATTAGAGTATACTAATACTGGCAATGGTTATAAAGTAAATGAAACACCAACAATAATTGATGCTATTGGAACTTCAATGACAACAGTGCCTTTAGCACCAAACCCAGCAGATACTGGAAATGGCGTTTGTACTACTAAAAACAATAGTTATCTTTACGTTTCAACCAGTGCAGACGGAAGCGCTCTTTGTACAACAGCGCCATGCGAAGGTTTTATGTTGCAATTCTGCACTTATGAGGCAACCGGTACAATAAATGCAGGTCTTCATTGCGCTACTCCTGGTGGCATTTCAAATGCAGCATGCCCTTCTCCATTTGTACAACCTAAATAAAGTTTGTAAGCATATAAGTGTTCTTAATTAAGAACAAACAAAAACCCGATTATTAAAAAGTCGGGTTTTTGTTTTTTAAAAAAAATGTGGTATTATTTATTTAATGGCGCGTATTTCATTGTATTGGAAAGTGAATATTTATTTTCTTTCTGTCATCCCGACCGAGGTTTCTGAGCGGAGGGATCCCTTTAAAAAAGTAGAAAGTGTAAAGTTAAAAGTTAAAAGTTATTTTCTTTAACTTTAAATTATTTTTACGAAAAATATTAATTACCAAATTTCTGATTAAAGAATAATTTGCAGGAGCATTTCCTCACGGTTAGGGAAATTAATTAAGCCCTCTTGATAAAGGGGGTTGGGGGATTTCAGAAATTAAGAAACCCTCTAAATCTCCCTTATCAGGGAGACTTTATGTAATCGTCCATAGGGCGAAAACGTGGTTTCGCCCCTACGAATACCCAATTCATACGATGGGTTGGGTAAATATATTTCGTGATTTAAACGAATGTCCATTAATGAATATATTCGTGGTGTAAAATCTGGGAAATTTCTGCCATTCGAAAAATCCATTTGGCAACGAAATTTTTATGATCGCATTATTCGCGATGAAAATGAATTAAATTGCATTCGCGAATATATTTATAAAAATTTTTTCTAATGAGAATTAGACAGAAATAATTTGGAAAATCTTTATATGTAATTTGTATATTCTACAGTAGACGCTAATAAATTTAATAAAAGAATAGCAAAAATTTTTTTGAAAATTGATTATTTTATTTAATATGTTAAACTAATAATAATTTATTTTATGGCCCTGTCGTCTAATGGTTAGGACATCAGGTTTTCATCCTGAAAACCGGGGTTCAATTCCCCGTGGGGCTACAAAAAAATTAAAAGTTTGATTTTAAGTTTTTGTTATAATTTTTTGATTTTTTTAAATGATAAAGATATTTAAAAATATTAAAAAAATATTTTTAATAGTTACTATTTTAAATATTTTTTTATTTATAAATTTTGAAATTTCTAAAGCAGAAACAATAGTTTCAGAAACAATAAAAGAAGATAGCAAAATTAATAAGTCATTAGAAATAAAAAAAGAATTATCTGAGTTAAATGAGTTATCAGAAACAACTGATGTAAATGAAAATATTATAGAAACTAAAAAATCAGAAACAGAAATTAATAATTTTATAAATAATATTGAAGCGCAAAAACCTGAGATTCAATCAAAAATTGATTCAAATTCAAATGATATAAATTTTCAACCCATTATTATTACCGAGCTTTTTCCTAATCCTGAACATGAAAGCTTAGAAGAATTTATTGAACTTTTTAATCAAAGCGAACAAGAAATGGATTTGTCAGATTGGAAATTAAGAGACACAAATGGGACAATAAAAACATATATTCTTCCAAAACAAACAAAAATTAAATCAAAAGATTTTTTAGTTATTTATAGAAAAGACATCATCCCAAAAATTATTTTAAATAACGATAAGGATTCAGTTGAGTTATTAGACAACAAAGACAATGTTGTTTTTTTTACGCCAATTTATTTAGATGCGCCTAAATTAAAAAGTTTTTCAAAAATAGAAGGCAAAGATAAATGGGAATGGCAAGAACCTAGCCCAGGAATAAAAAATCAAGAAAATAAAGAAGCGCAAAATGTTACAATTCAAGAAGATAAAAAAGAATTAACATTGGTCACTATTATTCCACAAACAACCAGTATAATGATTAATGAATTTGTTTCTGACCCATTGACTAACGAAAAAGAATGGATTGAATTATATAATTTTGCGAATCAAGAAATTGATATTAATGGCTGGACAATAGAAGAAGGGACTGGCGCAAAAACAATTTTGTCTAATGTTATTAAATCAAAAGATTTTTTTGTTATTGAAGATCCTAAAGGAACACTTAATAATGATGGTGATATTATTATTTTAAAAAACAAAGATGGTAATATTATTGATCAAGTGACTTACGGAAAATGGGATGATAAAAATATTTCTGATAATGCGCCTATTCCAAAACAAGGGCAATCATTGGCTCGTTTTCCAGACGCACAAGATGTAAATATAGATAAAAATGATTTTCAAACAACTATTACGCCAACAAAAGGAAATATAAATTTAATTGAAAAAGAAAAAATTGTTTCTCTTATTGTTTCAAATTCTAACTCTAACTCTAACTCTAACTCTAACTCTAATTCTAACTCTAACTCTAATTCTAACTCTAATTCTGGCCCTAGTTATATACAAACTTATTCAGATCAAATTATTATTAATGAAATTTTACCTGATCCAGCAGATAAAGATCAAAACGAATGGATTGAATTAAAAAATCAAAGCGATCAAGATGTAAATTTATCAAATTGGATTTTAGATGATAGTCAAAATGACAATAAAAAATATTTTATTCCTATAAATACCATTATTTTAAAACAAGATTATTTGGTTTTTAAAAGAAAACAAACTGAAATTATTTTAAATAACAAACAAGATAAAGCAAGATTATTTAATCCAAATAATCAATTGGTTTCAGAAATTTTTTATGAAAAAGCAGAAAAAGGGCAATCTTACGCGCGAATGGAAAATGGGAAATGGGAATGGACAAAGATATTAACACCGGGCTTAATAAATCAAAAAGACATAGAAACAATAAAACAAAAAAACAATGAAACACAAAATATAGAAGCGCAAAAACAAAAAAATATTGAAACAACAAAACAACAAGAAGAAGATGAAATTAAAAAACTACAATCTGAAATATTAAAACTAAAATCTGAAAAAGCAAATAAATCACAAGTAAATCTTAATGATCAAAATTTAAATAATCAAAATGAAATACAAAAAGAAAAGTTGAAAGCTGAAATTCTAAATCTAAAATCTGAAATAAATCTCAAACCTAAAGAAAGGTTAGTAGTTTCTTTAAAAGAAATTAGAAAATTAGAAAAAGGAACAATGGTCAAAGTTAAGGGTGTTGTTTCCTGTATTCCTGGAATTTTAGGAGAACAAATTTTTTATCTGGCTGGTTCTGGTATTCAGGTTTATTTATCTAATAAAGATTTTCCAGAATTAAAAATAGGCGATGAAATAGAAATTTCAGGAGAACTTTCATCTGATCAAAATGAAGCGCGAATTAAATTATCATCAAAGAATGATATTAAAATTTTAAAAAAAGACCAGAAAGTTAATTTAGAAGAAGTAAAAACAAATGAGATTAATGAAAATCATGAAGGATATTTAGTAAAAATAAAAGGGAAAATAATTAAAACAACAGGCAATACTTTTTATATTACTGATGAAACAAATAAAGAAGTAAAAATTTATATTAAAAAATCTACTAATATCAAAAAACCAAAAATGAAAAAAGGAGATACAGTAGAAATAATAGGCATTATTAGCCAAACAGAATCTGGTTATAGAATTTTACCAAGATTTCAAGATGATATTAAAATGGTTCAAGAAAATGAAAAAACAATTTATCCTTTGTTGTTATCTCAACCGACTTCGATGGTCATCAAAGAAAAGGATTCGCCTTTTAATGAACTTAATTCTAAGAAAGTTGGACTTTCTAATGTTGAAAATCAAGAAAACATAGAAACAATAAATCAAGAAATTACAGAAACAAAAAAACAAGAAAAACAAAAAGAAACCAAGGAAGCAGCAACTGTTGTTGGTGTTGGTTCAAGCGCTATTTTAGCTACTTTATTTAGAAAAAAAATTCTTTTTTTTATAACAAAAATATTTTTAAAATGATAAAATTAAAAAAGTTTTTAAGAAAAAACTTTTTTAATTTTATCATTTTTAATTTTTAATTTTTAATTTTTAATTTAATTTTTTATGGACTTTAAAGAAAAAATAAAAAAATACGACAACTCAAATTTGCGAGAAAATATTTTAAATTCTTATAAACAATTCGAAATTGGCATAAAAATTGCCGAACAATTAAAATTAAAAAAAAGAAAATATGATAAAATAATTATTTCTGGAATGGGAGGGAGCGCTTGGCCTGGAGATATTATTCGAACATTTTTAGAACTTAAAAATGAAATAAAAATTCCGATTATTGTAAATCGAGATTATTCTCTATTAAATCAAACAACAAAAAATAGTTTGATTATTATTTCTTCTTATTCTGGAAATACTGAAGAAGCCATAAGCGTTTATAAAGAAATTTTGAAGAAGAAATTACCAATGATAGGATTTTCTGTTGGAGGAAAATTAGAAAAAATATGCCTCAAAGATAAAGTACCTTTTATAAAATATCCAGATGATGGTTTAACTTTTCAGCCTCGATTTGCCACTGGTTACACATTTTCCAGTATGTTAACAGTTTTTGCTAATCTAGAAATTATAAAAAATCAATCAAAAGATATTTTAGCTTTAGAAAAATCTTTAAAAAAAATAATTCCTTCTTTGGAAAATCAAGGAAAGAAATTGGCTCAAAAATTATTTAATAAAATTCCAATTATTTATAGTTCTGATGAATTTAAAACTATTGCTCAAGTTTGGACAATTAAATTTACCGAGAATTCTAAAATATTGGCATTTTGGAATTATTTCCCTGAATTAAATCATAATGAAATGAATGGCTATGTCAACATTAAAGGAAAAAATTTTTTTACAATAATTTTAAAATCAAATATTACTCATCCTAGAATTTTAAAAAGAGCGGAAATTACCGCTCAAATGATAAGAGAAAAAGGAGGGGATGTTGAGGTTTTAGATATGTCGGGTAAAAATGTTTTAGAAAAAATGTTTTTCTCTATTATTTTGGGTGATTGGACTTCTTATTATTTGGCTTTACTAAACAATCAAGATCCCACGCCAGTGGATATGGTTGAAGATTTTAAGAAAAGAATGACTTAAAAAATTTTAAATTACTAAAAGAAATTTTGTTTATTTTATTATTTTATAACAAACAAGTTTTTTTGAGAAAATCTAAAACTTTTTTATTAAGTAATTTATTTTTGAGATGTTTTTTATATTCTTCTGATTGAATTTGTTTTTCGATTTCTTTATTAGCAGGATAAGTTTTTAATAAATTATTTATTTCTTCATTAATTTCCGATTCAGAAATTTGCATTGTTTCATTTTCAGCAATTTCTTCAATAATCAAAATAGATTTAATTCTTTTTATTGCTAATAAACGAAAATCTTTTTCCAAATCCTCTTTTGTTTTTTTTAAGTGATTTAAATAATCTTCTATTTTTGCTCCTTGATTTAAGACTCCTTGTTCTAATTCTAAAAACATTTTATCTGTTTCTGATTTAATTAAATTATCTGAAATTTCTTCAAAACTTGATTGATTAATTAATTTTTCTAATATTTCTTCTTCTAATTTTTCTTCTATTTTAAGATTTTCTTCAATTTGTAAATTTTCTTTAAGTTGTTTTATTAAGTCTTCTAAAGTTTTAAATTGGCCTAAACTTATTGCAAATTCATCATTTAATTCCGGTAAATCTATTTGAAAAACTGAATTTATTTTAACTTTAAAATTTATTATTTTATTTGCTAAATTTTTATTATAATAACTTTCAGGCATTTTTAATTCAAATTCTTTATTTTCTTCTTTTTTAAGGCCTATTAAATTTTCTAAAAATCCTGGGATAAAATATGGATCACCAATAATTATTGAATGATCTTTAATTTGGCCATCTTCAAGAGGAACCTTATTTAAAAACATTTCAATATTAACATTCACTTTGTCTTTTTTTTGAATTTCTCTATTTACTAATATTTCTTTAGCTCTTCTTTTTTGTAAATCTTCTAAAACGTCATTAATTTGTTTTTGTTTAATTTCTATTTCTGGTTTTTTAATTTTTATATTTTTACAATCACATAATTTAACCTTAGGCAAAAGAGCAACTGTTGCTTTATAAACAATAGGTTGGTTGGGAATTAAAATTTGTATATTAATTTCTGGATGACCAATAACTCTTAATTTTTCTTCATTTATTATTTTAAAATAACTTTGGCTAACTATTTCGTCCAAAGCTTCTTGATAAATATTCATTTCGCCAACTTCTTTTTTTATTACTTCATAAGGAGCTTTGCCTGGTCTAAACCCTGCAATTTTTTTTTGTTGAGAAATTCTTTTTGCTGCTTTATTTAAACAAGGAGCCATTTCTTCTAAACTTGCTTCGCAAGTTAATTCAAGTTGAGTTTCTTTTATTTTTTTGATTTCTTTTAACATAAAAATAAGAAATTAATATAATAAATTTGTAAAATTTGCATAAAACTATTTTTTATTTGGTATTTTTTTTAAAATTCCATCCAATTGTTCGGGTGTTAAAAGTTTTTGTATATCTTGAATCTGAACTTCTTTATTTTCTTGTTTGCTAATACCTATTGCTTGTCGAAATAATTCTTGATATGGAACAAAATATTCTTCTAAAAGTTTAGGTAAATAAATAAGAGTTATTATTATAGGAATAATAATTAAAGCCATTTTAATTACGCCAAATATTTTTTCCCAAAAAATATAACTATAAATTTTTTTATTTAACTTTAAAATTTCTTTAGAATATTCTAAATTTTCTTCTTGTAATTTTTTTATTTGTTCATTTAATGAAATACTAGGTTGAATCATAAAAAATAGCTTTTAGGTTTTAGGAAATTTTAAAACACAAATTTAATTTAAAATTTTTGTCTATTTTATCTTATCTTTACAGGAGCTTGTTTAACAGGAATAATAATATCTTTTAAAAGTTTTGGATCTTCTAAAAGAATTCCAATTCCTCTAACTACGCAAGTTAAAGGATCATCTGTAATATAAACAGGAATTTGAATTTGTTGAGAAATTAATTTGTCTAATCCTCGTAAAAGCGCACCTCCACCTGTTAAAATAATACCTTTTTTGTAAATATCAGAAACTAATTCAGGCGGTGTATTTTCTAAAACATCTTTAATTGCTTCAATTATTAATTTAACTGAACGAATTAAAGATTCTTGTATTTCTGCATTGGTGATGGTTATTTCTTTGGGCAAACCAGTTATTAAATCGCGTCCTCTAATTTTTTTTTCAAGTATTTTAGATAATTCATTTTTTTCTTGTTCTTGAAAAAAAATCGATCCTATTTTAATTTTAATTTCCTCAGCCGTACATTCTCCCAAAAGAAGATTAAATTTTTCTCTTACATAATTAATAATATTTTTATTAAATTCATTACCAGCAATTAAAATGGATTTGCAAGTAACAACACCACCTAAAGAAATAACAGCTATTTCAGTAGCTCCTCCTCCAACATCAACAATCATATTTCCACTAGCTTCTTGAACATTAATTCTAGAACCAATCGCATTTGCCATTGCTCCCTCAACTAAAAAAACTTCTCTGGCTCCTGCTTGAATTGCCGCATCTTCAACGGCTTTTTTTTCAACTTCTGTAATTTCTAAAGGAACATTAATAATCATTCTGGGTCTAGGAACTAAAGTAAATTTTTCTTGATGAACTTTGTCAATAAAATATTTTAACATTTTTTCTGCTACTTCAAAATCAGAAATAACTCCATTCACAATAGGATTGCAAGCAATAATATAACTAGGTGTTCGCCCAATCATTTTTTTTGCTTCTTCTCCTACTGCCAAAATTTGATCAGTTCGCATATTAATCGCCACAACCGAAGGTTCATTAATAACAATCCCTCTATCTTTAACATAAACCAAGGTATTAGTCGTTCCCAAGTCTATGGCCATATCTTTAGAAAAATATCCAAAAAATTTATTTAACATATTATTTTTAATAATTAAAATAATTATTTAATAAAACCATAATAATTTTATACATTTATTATAATAAGTCAATTTTGGTTTTATTAAAATAATAAAATATGTTAGTATTTTAATACTTTATTTATTTTAACTTTTAACTTTCTATGCGTTGGATTATAAATAAATCAATTACAATAAATGAAAAAAAACAATTTTCACAAATTAATCCAATTGTTTTACAGTTATTATTTAATAGAGAATTAAAAACTCAAAAACAAATTGACGAATTTTTATATTCTGATTATAGTCAAGATATTCATGATCCCTTTTTACTTCCTGAAATGGGAAAAGCAGTACAAAGAATTTTTCAAGCCATTAAAGATCAAGAACTAATTATGGTTCATGGAGATTATGATGCTGACGGAATTTGTGGATCACTTTTATTAATTGAAACCTTAGAAAAATTGGGAGCAAGAACCGATATTTATATTCCTCATCGAGAAAAAGAAGGTTATGGATTAAAAGAACAAGCGGTTGATTATATGATGAAACAAGAAAATAAGAAAATGCAAAATACAAATGGTTCAATTCCAATGGTCATCAAAAATAAAACCTCTGGAAATGGATTAATTATTACAGTGGATTGTGGAATTACAAATATAGATGGAATAAAATACGCTCAAAAAAATAACATTGATGTGATTATTACTGATCACCATCTTCCTTGTAAAAATATTCCCAAAGCATTTGCTATTATTCATCCTAAAACAGGAAATGAATATCCTTTTAAAGATTTGGCTGGAGCTGGCGTGGCTTTTAAATTAGCTCAAGCATTACTAAGAAAAAAAGAACAAGAATCAACGTTAAATTTTAAAGGATTTGAAAAATGGTTGTTAGATCTATTGGTTATTGCTACAGTAGCAGATTTGGTGCCCATGTTGGGAGAAAATAAAACTTTAACAAAATATGGATTAATTGTTTTAAATAAAACAAAACGAATTGGTTTAAAAAAATTAATAGAAATTTCAAAACTTTCAGAAGTTTCAGAATTAAATGTTTTTAATGTTGGTTTTCAAATTGCCCCTCGAATTAATTCCCTTGGAAGATTAAAACATGCTAATACTAGTTATCAACTTTTGAAAACTCAAGATGAAAATGAAGCAAAAAAAATAGCCGAAGAACTTGATCAAACCAATCAAGAAAGACAAAGATTAATAGAAGAGGCTGTTTTACAAGTATTAAATCAGCTTGGGAAAATAACTGATAAACAAAAAATTTTATTTGTTTTAAATAAAAATTGGCCAGAAGGAATTTTGGGATTAATAGCAGGAAAAATTTGCAACAAATTTAATCGGCCAACAATGGCCATGACTTATAAAATAAATAATAATCAACAAGCGGAGATTGTTGGATCAGGAAGATCAAATAATTTTAATTTAAAACTTGCTTTAGAAAAAATTGAAAATATTTTAACTAGTTTTGGGGGACATAAATGCGCTTGTGGTTTTAAATTTTTAGAAAATAATTTGGAAAATTTTAAAAAAAAGTTAGAAAAAATAGCTAATAAAGAAATTTCAGATCAAGATTTAATTCCAATTTTAAATATTGATCAAGAAATAACTTTAGCTGAAGTAAATTGGGAACTGTTTAATGAATTAAAAAAATTTGAACCTTATGGAAAAGAAAATCCTCAACCAAAATTTTTAATTAAAAATTTAAGAATAATAAATTTAGAAAAAGTAGGACAAAACGAACAACATTTAAAATTATCAGCAACAGACGAACAAGTAATTATAAAAATGATTGGCTTTGGTTTGGGAGAAAAAGGCGGTAAATTTAATATAGGCAATAGGATTGATATAATTTCTGAAATTAATATAAATGAATGGAATGGAAATAAAGAATTACAATTAAAAATTGTAGATTTAAAAACAACTGAGTTATAAAAAAGCTTAGCTTTTTTATCTTAATTTTAACTAATTTTAGCCATAAATTATATGTTTCGTACACATACTTGCGGAGAATTAAATAAAAAAAATATTGCACAAGAAATTATTTTGTCTGGTTGGGTATATCGACGTCGCGATCATGGCGGTTTGATTTTTATTGATTTAAGAGATCGATATGGAATTACTCAAGTCGTTTTTCAACCAGAAAATTCAACTATTTTTAAAATTGCGGAAAAATTAAGATCAGAATGGGTGATTAAAATAACAGGGGAAATACGCTCTAGACCAAAAGAAATGATTAATTCTAAATTAAATACTGGTGAAATTGAAGTAGAAGTAAAAAATATTGAAATTTTAAGCGAATCAAAAACTTTGCCATTTGAATTAAATGAAGAAAAATCTTTGGAGCCTAATGAGGCATTGCGTTTAAAATATCGTTTTATTGATTTAAGAAGACAAAAATTACAAGAAATACTTAAAATTAAAGATCGTTTTTTTCAACACATAAGAAAATATTTTCAAGATCATGATTTTATTGAAATTCAAACCCCAATTTTGGCTAATTCTTCACCTGAAGGCGCTCGTGATTTTTTAGTGCCATCTCGACTTTATCCTGGGAAATTTTATGCCTTACCTCAAGCGCCACAACAATTTAAACAATTATTAATGGTGGGTGGGATTGATAAATATTTTCAAATTGCGCCATGTTTTCGCGACGAAGATCCGAGAATGGATAGACATTATGGAGAGTTTTATCAATTGGATATGGAAATGAGTTTTGTTCAACAGGAAGATGTTTGGCAAATTATGGAACCTTTGTGGATTGAAGTAACTCAAAAATTTTCAAATAAAAAATTAGTTGCTTTGGAAAATGATGGTAGTTTTAAAAAAATACCATGGAAAGAAGCCATGGAAAAGTATGGAACAGATAAACCTGATTTACGATTTGAAATGGAAATTAAGCCAATAACCGAAATGGTAAAAGATTGCGGTTTTTCTGTATTTTACGAAGCGATTAAAAATAATGGCGTGGTCCATGCATTAAAAATTGATGATGGCGCTAAATTTAGTCGTAAGGAAATTGATGAAATAACAGAAATTGCCAAAACCAAAGGCGCTAAAGGATTGGCATATATTATTGTCAATGAAAAAGAAACACATGAAAAATATAAATTACAATCTCCAATAGTAAAATTTTTAAGCGATGAATTAGCTCAAAAAATTGTTAAAGATTTGAAAGCTAAAACTGGTGATATAATTTTTTTTGGCGCAGATGTTTGGAAAACGGTTTGTTTGAGTTTGGGAGCTGTAAGAAATGAATGCGCTTTGAGATTGGGATTAAAAGATAATACAAAAGCAGCTTGGTGTTGGGTAATTGATTTTCCAATGTATGATTATTCAGAAATTGAAGAAGGTAAAATTGATTTTAGTCATAATCCATTTTCTATGCCTAAAGAAGGATTAAAAGCGTTAAATGAAAATAATCCATTTGAAATTTTAGCTTATCAATATGATACTATTTTAAATGGATTTGAAGTTTCTAGTGGAGCGATTCGTAATCATAAACCAGAAATAATGTATAAGGCGTTTGAAATTGCTGGTTATTCTAAAGAACAAGTTGACGCAAGATTTGGAACGATGATTAGAGCATTTGAATATGGCGCGCCACCACATGGCGGAAATGCCCCTGGTGTTGATCGCATATTAATGGTACTTTTAGACATGGATTCAATTCGCGATATATATGCTTTTCCAAAAGATGGCAAAGGCAAAGATTTAATGATGGACAGCCCATCAGAAGTTATAGAAAAACAATTAGAAGAATTAAAAATAGAAATAAAGGAAAATGAAAAATTTTAGATTTTAAAAAAGGTGAGGAAATAACTTTTGATTACGGAAAAGGTGGTTCGGTTTCTTTTGAGTGTAAATGTGGTAGTAAAAATTGTAGAGGTATGATAAATTAGAAATACAGAGGTGACGCACTGACTTCGCTGACACAAATTTTGTTAGCAATGAAATAAATAAATCCAAATTTTATTTTCTAAAAAGCTAAGAAGTTAATTTTTATTTTATGAACAATAATACTCTTGACCTTCTTCCTCCACAAAATATTGAAGCTGAACAATCTGTTTTGGGTTCACTTTTAATTGATAAAGATGGATTAATGAAAATTGCTGATATTCTTGAACCAAAAGATTTTTACATGGAAAAACATGCGATGATTTTTGATGCTATGTTAGATCTTTATGAAAAAAAAGAACCAATAGATCTTTTGAGTTTAGGAAATCGTCTTGAAGAAAAAAAACAATTAAAACAATTAGGTGGAAAAGGTTATTTAATTAAATTAGCGCGACTAACTCCAACATCAGCTCATATTGTTACTTATGCTAAAATTGTGCAAAAAAAAGCCACATTAAGAAAATTAATCAATGTGGCTTATGAAATTACTGGATTGGGTCATCAAGAAGAGGTAGAAGATTTATCTAATCTTTTGGATAAAGCAGAGGGTTTATTATTTGGTGTTTCACAAAAATATTTAAAACAAAATTTTGTTCCAATCCAAAATATTCTTACGGAAGCTTTTGATCGTATTGATGAGCTTCATAAACAAAAAGGCAAGCTTAGAGGATTAGCAACAGGTTTTATTAATTTAGATAATATGTTGGCCGGACTTCAAAAATCAGATTTAATTATTTTAGCTGCTCGTCCTAGTATGGGGAAAACGGCTTTGGCTTTAGATATTGCTCGCAATGTCGCTATTTCAACAAAAACTCCAGTGGGTATTTTTAGTTTAGAAATGTCTCAAGATCAATTAGTTGATCGTTTAATTTGTTCTCAAGCAAATGTGGATCTTTGGAAAATGCGCACAGGACGACTTTCTGAAAAAGAGAGTGATGATGATTTTCCAAAAATTGGACACGCAATGGCAGTTTTGTCTGAAGCGCCAATTTTTATTGATGATTCAGCAATCGCTAATATTATGGAAATCAGAACTAAATGTCGTCGATTGCAAGCAGAGCATGGCTTGGGTTTAATAATTATTGATTATCTTCAATTAATGGAAGGTAGAAAAAATGAAAATCGGGTTCAAGAAATCGCAGAAATTACTAGATCCTTAAAAGGAATTGCCCGTGAATTAAGTATTCCTGTTTTGGCATTATCTCAACTTTCTCGAGCCGTAGAATCAAGAACTCCTGCAATTCCTAAATTATCTGATCTTAGAGAATCTGGGACAATTGAACAAGATGCTGATGTGGTTATGTTTATTTATAGAGAAGATGTTTATAAAAAAGATAGTCCTAAAAAAAATATCGCTGAAATTATTATTGCCAAACATCGTAATGGGCCAACTGGTCATATTGAATTATTTTTTGATGGGGGTAAGGTTAGTTTTCGAAATTTAGAAAAAACAATGCAAAAAGATGAAAGTTTTGAATTTTAAAACCAAAATATTCATTTATTAAAAAAATAACCCACGAATTAAATGGGTTATTTTTATTTTCTTAAAATTTGGATTTTTAGGGTTAATAGACATTTTGGGTGCTTGATTTTGGCACTTTTGTGATATAGTATAAGGGGTTTTTTAATAATTTTAATTTAATAAATAAAATGTCA
>PGYQ01000002.1 GCA_002839745.1 Candidatus Kuenenbacteria bacterium HGW-Kuenenbacteria-1 | reverse complement strand
GGAACTGTTACAATTCCTAATTTAGCAGTTACTTCTGGCGCTTCTTATACTTCTAATCTTAATCCGTCAGTTGATAATGCTTATGATTTAGGCACTACAACTGCGAGATGGAAAACACTTCATGTTGGTCCGGGTAGCGTAGTGGTTCACAATGATGCGACAAATACTCTTAAAGCTACTTTAGGCTTTTCTGGCACAACAGCTCAATTAGTTACTGATGCAACCACAGCTTTACAATTAACTACTGGCACTAATACTGGTTTAAATATTAGTACTACTGGCGCGGCAACTTTTGGTGGAGCATTAACTGTTACTGGCGCAACTACTTTGAATGATAATTTAACTATTGCCACAAACAAGAATTTAACAATGACCTCGGGCAGTGGAGTATTTTCTCAAACTTTTAATAATACCTCAGCAACTAGCCCTCATTCTTTAACTTACACTTATTCTGGAACTGGCGGATCTCCAGTTGGAATGCAGATTTCAGCAACCAATTCTCCAATAACTACAGCTGATTCTTTGAGTTTATTTAAAATTACAGCTACTGACACTGGAACTTTAGCTAATACAGTTAAAGGGTTAGATATTGACGTTACCACAGCCAACGCCAATGATACAACTTACGCTGCATTATTTAATGGTGGCAATGTAGGAATAGGTACAACAAGTCCTTCTCAAAAATTAGAAGTTGTATCTACAATTTATGGAGGTGAATCGATACCTATACAAATAACAAATATAAGCAGTAATCTAAATTCTGCTGCTACACTAGGGTTTAGAGTAATCAATGCTGATACTATTACCGGAAAAATTACTAATACTAGGGTTGCTCCCGGTGATTATTCTTTGTATATGGGACCATATGCTTCTTTTCAAGCAATGACAATAAGGACTAGTGGAAAAGTTGGAATAGGAACAACAACCCCTAACGAACAACTTGAAATAACAGGTAATTTTAGATTGCCTGCTACAACAGCAACAACAGGCATAATTAAACAAGGAGCTGATACATTATTACATACAAAAGGTGCTGGTAATGTTTTCCTAGGTATTAACTCTGGAAATCTAACAACAACATCATATAGTAGCACAGGAGTTGGGAAACTTTCTTTAAGTAGTCTTACTTCTGGTTTTGAAAATACTGCTATTGGATATGGTGTATTAGGGGATAATACTACTGGTTATGCTAATACTGGTGTAGGACACTATTCTTTAAAGTATAATGCCACTGGTTATAATAATACTGCTATAGGAAAAAATGCTTTTTATTCTAATACAACAGGAAGTTATAATACTGCTATTGGAGATAATTCTCTCTTTAATAATAAACCTATTAGTAAAGCAATCACAGCATTTGCTAATGCAACAGATGGTATAACAACAGTTACTTCTGAGGATCACACACAAACTAATGGAACAACTATCCAAATAACAGGAACAACAAATTATAATGGCTTTTATACAGTTGCTAATGCTACTGCTGATACTTTTGATATTGAAAAAGTTTTTGCAGGAACAGAAACAGGTTGGTGGAGTATTGCTACACAAGGGAGATATAATACAGCAATAGGACGGACTTCTGGTTATAATATAACAACAGGTTCTAGTAATACTTTTCTAGGTTATGGAGCAGGTTATACAGGACAACAATTAGCAACTGCTGATAATTCAATAGCAATCGGTGCTAGCACATACACAACAGCAAGCAATCAAGCAATGTATGGCAATTCATCAATGACACAACATATATTTCAAGCAGGAAATGTAGGAATAGGCACAACAAATCCAAGTGGATTACTTCATATAGCAAGAAATAATACAGGCAATGATATTCCACAAGGAGAAATAATTTTATCTAGATATTGGGCTAGTCCAACAAATACAAGAGCCAGCGCTATGTTTGATTATTTTAATTCAATAGCGGGAAAAGAAACATTAGCCTTTGGTGTAAGCACTTCCCTTGCTCCTAATCAGTTAAGTCAAATAAAAATGGTAATTCAAGATGATGGAAATGTTGGAATAGGCACAACAACTCCTTCTCAAAAGTTAGATGTTGTAGGAAATATTCAAACACAAACTTTAAAAATAAATTCTGGTAGTAATCAGATATTTACATTAGCAAAAAGTGGAACTAACGAATTAATAATTGCTAATGATAATACAACAGATTCTTATTTAGAAGTTGGTTCAAATAATTTAAACACAAGGGCTTTTAATAGTTATTTTAGATTATGGGGGGCAGAAACAGGCGGTTGGAATAATAAATTAGAATTAGGACAAATTAATAATTCATATGGAATTATACAAGCAACAGGAAATTTAGCATTACAATCAAGTGGTGGAAATGTTGGAATAGGAACGACGACGCCAAATAGTAATTTAGATGTTTATTCAACAGCAGGTGGAAAAATAAGACTTTCTGGTAGTAATGCATATTCATATGGTGAAATAAGATTTTCAAGTAGTAATGGGGGTTATTTGAATTATGGATCATCAATTGAAGGGACAGGAGAAGGGATGGGGATGGATATAGGAGATTTAAGATTTAAAACAGGATATGGAATATTACCACAAGAAAGAATGAGAATAACAGGTGGTGGAAATGTTGGGATAGGAGCAACAGCGCCGGGGGCGAAGTTGACAGTTCAACAAGACGGAACAAGTAACATTGTGGACTTTAAAGATGGAACAACTTCAGTGTTTACAATTGCTGATGGCGGAAATGTAGAAATTACAGGAGATATTATTTCAAAAGGAATAAAATGGACCAGTAGATCTACTGCTGGTATGAATAATGGTTGGAATTCAGTTGCCTATGGTAATGGTTTATTCGTCGCTGTTTCTGAAGATCTTACTAATCGAGTAATGACTTCTCCAGATGGAATTAATTGGACAAACATAGCTACTCCTGTGGCAAATAGTTGGGTTTCAGTTACCTATGGCAATGGTTTATTTGTCGCTGTTTCTTGGGATGGTAATTTTAATCAAATAATGACATCTTCAAATGGAATTAATTGGACAAGCAGGACTACTCCTGTTAATAATATTTGGAATTCTGTCACTTATGGTAATGGTTTATTCGTCGCTGTTTCTGAGGATGGTTCAAGTAATAGAGTAATGACATCCCCAGATGGAATTAATTGGACAATTGGATCTAGTATCCCTGAAAGAAGTTGGCGTTCAGTTACTTATGGCAATGGTAAATTTGTTGCTGTTTCTTTTAGTGGCACTTTAGATCGAGTAATGTATTCTTCAAATGGAATTAATTGGACAATTGGGGTTACTCCTGCTGGTGATTATAATTGGTATTCGGTTACTTATGGCAATGGTTTATTTGTCGCTGTTGCGCAGTCTAGTACAGGCAATCAAGTAATGTATTCTCAAAATGGAATTAATTGGACAAATGCGACTACTCCTGCTGGTATTTATAACTGGAATTCGGTTACTTATGGCAATGGTTTATTTGTCGCTGTTACGCAGTCTAGCTCAAGCAATCAAGTAATGACTTCTCCAAATGGGACTAATTGGACGTTAAGAGCAACCCCTGCTAATAATTTTTGGAGTTCAGTTACCTATGGCAATGGTTTATTTGTTGCTGTTTCTTATAGTGGTACTGATAATAGAGTAATGACTTCTGGAAAAGCAGATTTAAATATTATTGCTACAAACAATATTTATCAAGGAGGTATAGATGTGAGAGGGAGAATTGGGATGAATACTTGGACAGCTGATGGAGATGTCGCAGTTTACAAGGATGATGTTACTGGCAATCTTGGTCTTATTGCTTCTGATAAAAGACTTAAGAAAAATCTTATACCTTTACAAGATAGTCTTTCAAAAATTACTAAACTTCAAGGTTATCTTTATAATTCTATTGATGAGCCTGACGATGCAAAAAAACGGTTGGGTTTAATTGCCCAAGATGTAAAAGAAGTTTTACCTGAAGCTACTTTTAGTTTTAAAAATGAACAACAAGAAGAATATTTTAGTATTCATTATGAAAAATTAACCGCTCTTTTGGTCGAAGGTATTAAAGAACAAGAGAAAAAATTATCTAAATTTGAAATTGACGAAAATGGTAATTTGAAATTTAAAACAATAAAAGCAGATAAAATTATTACTAAAGAATTTGAAATGATCGATCAAGCGACAGGCGATGTTTATTGCACATGGATTGAAAATGGTGAATGGATAAAAAATCCAGGAGAATGTTCTCAGTAATTTAGAAATTTATAGATGAAATAAAAATAAACTAGGCGGGAGTTATCCCGTCTAATTTATTTGACAAGTTTTTTTATTCATATATAATAAATTTATATGAAAAAAAATTTAACAAACACAAAAACAGAATTAGTTAATATGACGACACAAGAGTTTAAAAAAATACTTCAAGAGAGTTTAAAGGGATTTGCCACTAAAGAAGACTTGGATGAAAAAATTTCTTCATTACAAAATGATTTGAATTTTTCAATAAAATATGAAATAAGAGAAATAAAAAAAGAAATAATTAGATTAGAGGATAGGATTGAGAAAATGTACAATTTATTAGATGGATTTATTAATAATGTTTTAAAATTAGATGAAGAATTTACCTTTATAAAAGTTCAGATGGATAGATTAGAAAAAGAAATGAATGATGTAAGGCAACAGATTCGGATGGTTACTTGTCCTGAATGGACAAAGAAAAATGGAAGTATATTTAAAAATTAAATTAATTTAATTTAGAGATCTGTTATGAAAATTTTAACCATTATTCAAGTTATTGTTTCTATTTTTTTAATAATTAGCATCTTACTTCAAAGTAAAGGTAGTGGATTGGGAGCGGTTTTTGGTGGTGGAGAAAATATTTATCAAGTTAAACGGGGAATAGAAAAATATTTATTTATTTTTACTATTGTTCTTTCTATTTTATTTTTGGGACTGGGAATAATAAATATTCTTTTAGCCCAATAAATTTTTATTTTCACCCATAGGGTGGTCAGTCTTTGACTGATATTTTTAATTAAAAAAATATATGGACAAATTAAATAAAAAAATAGTATTAATAGTGATTGCAATTATTGTTTTTGTATTGCTTTTAGCAGGCGCAACGGTCTTTTTATTAAAAGAAAAAAATAATAAACAAGAAATTGCCTCTTCTCAAAGAATAAAAGAAAAAGCGATTAATTATATTAATAAGAATATTTTAGCGGGAAAAGCAGTTGCTTCTATAACAAATATTTCTAAAGAGCATGATCTTTATAAAATAAAGCTTAAAATACAAAACAATGAGTTTGATTCTTATATTAGCAAAGACGGAGTACTTTTATTCCCACAGATTGTTGATTTAGATGTTCCAGTAAAACCTGAGGCAAATATTCCAACATCTCCAACTCCAACTCCAACTCCAACTTCGATTCCAAATAGTACTAAATAAATTATCTTTGTTTTGGAATATGATTTTTTAAACGAAAAATAATATATATTTTTATTTATTTTTTTCGCTTTAAATTTTTAATTTATATTTATTGTGTCTTCTTTTTTTAATAAAAATTTTAAAGAAAAATCTTCTTTCCAATTTTCCAAACAAAAATTTCAAGTTTGGAAATTAATAAAACAATTTCAATCTCATCAATTTCCTAATTTAAAGCAATCTAAATATTTGTTTCGTTTTTTAAATAAAAAAGAAAAATTAATTATTAAAGGATTATTTTTTTTAATTATTTTTTGTTTTCTATTTTTATTCATTAGATTATATTTTTCTCAAACAATTGAAGTTCCTAAAATAGGGGATCAATATATTGAAGGATTAGTAGGGAGTCCCCAATATATTAATCCTATTTTAGCTCCAATAAATGAAGTTGATTTGGATATTTCCCAATTGGTTTTTTCTGGTCTTTTAAAATATAATGAGAAACAAGAAATTGTTTCGGATCTGGCCGAAAAATATGAAATTAGTAAAGATCAAAAAAAATATACTTTTTTTCTTCGAAAAAATATATTATGGCACGATAAAGAAAAATTTAGTGCAGAAGATGTAGTTTTTACTATTAAAAGTATTCAAAACCCTGCTTTTAAAAGTCCTCTTTTAAATAATTTTAAAGGGGTAGAAGTTAAAAAAATAGACGATTATACTGTTCAATTTATATTAGAAAAGCCCTTAACTCCTTTTTTATCTAGTTTGGTTATAGGAATTATTCCTTTGCATCTTTGGAATAATATTTCTCCTAATCAAGCTAATTTAGCTATTTATAATTTAAAACCTATTGGCACTGGACCGTTTCAATTTCATTCTTTAACTAAAGATCAAAGAGGGTTAATTCAGTCATATATTTTAAAAAAGAATCCTTTTTATTATAATAAAAAAAGTTATTTAAATAGAATTGTTTTTAAATTTTATTCAGATTTTAAAGAAGCTTTTTTAGATTTAAAAACAAAAAAAATTAATGGTTTGAATTATTTACCCAAAGATTTTTTATCTAAAAAATTAGACGAAACGATTTCTCAAAAAGATTTTATTTTTCATTTTCTTTATTTGCCTCAATATATGGGTATTTTTTTGAATCAACAAAAAAACCCATTATTAAAAGAAAAATCTATACGTGAAGCATTGGTTTTGTCTTTGGATAGACAAAAAATTATAGACGAAGTATTAGATCAAGGCGGTGAAATTATTAATGCTCCAATTTTGAAAAATCAAATTGGTTATAATTCTAAAATTAAAAAATATAATTATGATCCTGAAAAAGCAAAACAACTTTTAGATAAAGCCGGATGGAAATTAAAAGAAGAAAATCAAGAATTAAAAATAATAAAAAAAATAGACACAAAAATTGAAGTAAAAAAAATTACTGAAAATATTAAAAAATCTTTTCTTTATAGAAAAAATAAAGAATTGAAAATTATTTTAAGTACTGTTGATCAGCCGGAAAATGTAAAAGTTGCGCAAATGGTTCAAAAATTTTGGCAAGATATTGGGATAAAAATTAATTTAAAGATTATTGATTTTAAAAATATTCAAGAAGAAGCAATAAAATCAAGAAATTATGAGGCCTTGTTTTATGGTAAAAATGTAGGATTTGATCCTGATCCATATCCTTTTTGGCATTCTTCTCAAATTAATCATCCTGGACTTAATTTAAGTCTTTATTCTAATAAACAAGCTGATCAGCTTTTAGAAGAAGCGCGAAAAATCAGCGATTTAAAACAACGTGAGGCAAAATATTTTAAATTTCAAGATATTTTAATAGAAGATTTACCAGCTATTTTTCTTTATAATCCTACTTATACTTATATTGTTGATAAAAAAATAAAAGGAATTAATGTCTCAAGGATTATTAATCCATCAGATCGCTTTATTGGTATTGAAAATTGGTATTTAAAAACAAAAAGAAAATTTAAATAATGGGCGAGTGATGGAATTGGTAGACATGCAACGTTCAGAGCGTTGTTCCGTTAAAGGAGTGAGAGTTCAAATCTCTTCTCGCCCATTTTAAGAAACCCTTCTGTTTTAAGCCCCCTTGATAAAGGGGGTTGGGGGATTTCAGAAATTAAGAAACCTCCTTAATCCCCCTTATCCCAATCCCATCCCCCTTATCAGGGGGACTTTATGGAAGAAGGATTTTCAAAATTATTTCTATTTTTTTAATTTTTATTACTCGTTACTGATTACTTGCTACGAGTTACTTACTTTTTTATGTTTGATTTACAAACAAAAAATTCAATTCCTATTCAACAAACAAATACTTCTCATCAAGCTTATTTTAAAAAAGAAATTGATCCTGCTCAACAAAAAGACGAAAAATTAAAAATTATAGCATTGGGAGGGTTGGAAGAAGTTGGGAGAAATATGACTGTTTTTGAATATGGCCAAGATATTATAATTTTGGATATGGGAATGCAATTTCCTGAAGAAAATATGCCGGGCATTGATTATATTATTCCTAATATTGAATATCTTCGAGGAAAAGAAAAAAATATTCGAGGCGTTATTTTTTCTCATGGTCATTTAGATCATATTGGTGCCGCGCCAATTCTTTTAAAAAAATTAGGTAATCCACCTATTATTGGTCGCGATTTAACAATTGCTATGGTTAAACATCGTCAAGAGGATTACGAAAAAAATTCGGCTAAAAATTTAAAAGTTATTATTATTAAAAATATTTATGATCAATTAAAATTAGGTTTGTTTGAAGTAAGTTTTTTTCCAATTGAACATTCTGTTATTGACGCAGTTGGTGTTATTATAAAAACACCTTTGACAACTATTATTCATCCCGGTGATTGGACCTTAGAAAAAAATATAGAAAATAAATCAACGATTGATTATTCTTTTCTTTCACGACTTCCAAAACCAACTATTTTAATGTTGGAAAGTTTGGGCGCTGTTGATGTTAGAGAAAGCGCTACCACTTATGAGATGGAAAAAAATTTAACCAAACTTATTACAGAAGCGCCAGGCCGTCTTATTATTGGTACTTTTTCTTCTCAAATTAAAAGAATTGGTTGGATTATTGAAACAGCGGATAAAATTGGTAAAAAAGTTGTTTTAGATGGCTATGGCATGAAAATAAATGTGGAAATTGCTAAAAAACTGGGTTATATTAAAGAATATAAAAATACTTTAATAAAAATTGAACAAGCTAAAAATTATCCAGATAATAAAATTATTGTTCTTTGCACTGGCGCGCAAGGTGAAGGAAATGCTGTTTTATCTCGCATTATTGAAAATCAACATCGTCATATCAAATTAAAAAAATCAGATACAATTGTTTTTTCTTCTTCCATTATTCCAGGCAATGAGCGAACTATTCAAAGACTTAAAGATAATCTTTATCGTCAATGTGATAATGTTATTCATGGCGATATTATGGATATTCATGTTTCTGGTCATGGTAATCGCGATGATATTATTTATATGCTTCAAACAATTAAACCAACTTATTTTATTCCTGTTTATGCCAATCATTATATGCTTAAAGAAGCGGCTAAATTAGCTAAAAAAGTAGGCATCAAAGAAGATAAAATTTTTGTTCCAGATAATGGGCAGATCGTTGAAGTTGACCATAAAAGCGTTTTATTAACCAATAAAAGAGTCCCAGCCAATTATGTATTTGTAGATGGTTTAGGTATTTCTGATGGTAATAATATTGTTTTGCGTGATAGAAAAATGATGGCGGAAGATGGAATGTTGGTTATAATTTCTACGATTGAGAGTAAAACAGGAAAATTGATTGGTAATCCCGACATAATTTCTCGAGGATTTGTTTATATGAAAGAGAATAAAGAATTAATTGAACAAATTCGTAGTAAGGCAAAAAAAATTCTTAAAGATAATGATCCTAGATCCAGAGCTTTTGATACATATTTAAGAGATAAAATTAGAAATGATTTAGGGCAATTTGTTTATACAAAAACTCAAAAAAGGCCAATGATTTTACCAGTATTAATTGAAGTGTAATTTGTAATTTTGGATTTGTAATTTGAAAAATTTTTTTTAAATTTTTTTGCTTATTTTATGCAGGATTTAATTAATAAAATTAAAGAATTAAAAAAGAAACTTTTCAAAACAGGGAGGTTTCTTTGACTTTACTGAAAAAAAAATAAAAATTAAAAATTTAGAAAATGAAATAAGTCAGCAAAATTTTTGGCAAGATTTAGAAAATGCAAAAAATAAAAGCAAACAACTAAGTGATTTAAAAGAAGAATTATTTAATTTTGAAAAATTAACTGAAGAAATAAATGATTTATTAGAAATTGCTTGTTTAGACAAAGAAGCAAAAGATGTTTCTCTGAGAAATGAAATAGAAACGAAATTATTTTCTTTAAATAAAAAATTCGAATATTTTGAATTTTTTATTTTGTTTGATAAAAAATATGATTCTTACAACGCTATTTTAAATATTCATGCTGGCGCTGGAGGAGTTGATGCGCAAGATTGGGCAGAAATGCTTTTGCGAATGTATTTAAAATTTTGCGAAAAAAGAAAATGGCAAGTAAAAATTATTGAGGAATCCAAAGGTATGGAAGCCGGAATAAAAAAGATTGCTTTAGAAATTCAAGGAAATTACGCTTACGGGTTTTTAAAATCAGAAGCTGGGGTTCATCGTTTGGTTCGCATTTCTCCATTTGATGCAGAAAAAATGCGACATACCTCATTTGCTTTAGTTGAAATTTTACCTGAATTAGAAGTATTGGAAGAAATAAAAATTGATCCAGAAAATTTAAGAATTGATACTTTTTTGGCTTCGGGTCATGGCGGACAAAATGTTCAAAAAAATGAAACTGCTGTGCGCATTACTCATCTGCCAACTAAAATTGCTGTTAGTTGTCAAAATGAACGCTCACAATTACAAAACAAAGAAATGGCAATGAAATATTTACAAACAAAATTATATCAACGATATTTAATTGAAAAACAAAAAGAAAAAAAAGAATTGAAAGGTGAATTTAAGCCGGTTGAATGGGGGAGTCAAATTCGTTCCTATGTTTTACATCCCTATCAAATGGTCAAGGATCATCGAACTAATTGTGAAACAAACGAAATTGAAAAAATATTAAATGGCGAAATAGACGAATTCATTGATGCGTATTTAAAATTAAAATAAAAACAAAAAACACAAAAACAAAAAAATACAAGAACACGAAAATAAAGAAATAATTAACAATTAACAAAATTTGTAGGGGCGATTCTATGTAATCGCCCAATAAATGTGTTTGTAGGTCGTACCCCAAAACATGGGTATGACATTTCTAAATTACTTTGACATGTGGAAAAAAATTTGACAAATTTTAAAAAATAAGTAATAAATAATTTTATTAATTGCTTATGGTTTCTTCTTTTCTCCTCTTTCTCCCTCAGTCATTTTTAAAAGTTTTTAACTTAGAGACCAATAGCTAATTTCTTACTTATTTTTTACTATTCCATTCTAAATCTAAATTCTATTTTTTATTTCATTTTAAATTTTTAAACCATCGCCTTTTAGGTGATTTTTTTATTTCTAATCTCAATGCTTGGATTTTTTATTTTTTGTAGAACATCCTAACCTGGGGTAGACGAGAGCCTCTGCTCTCATCTTTTGTTCTTTTTCTTTTGGTTGGAGCAGAGGCTCCAATCTACCCAAATCTTTTGGGAGAGTGTCAAAGTATTTTAATTTTACATTTTGTTTTTGTATTTTGTAGGGGTGAAACTGTGTTTTCGCCCTGTGGGTGATTACATGGAATCGGCCTACGGGATTTTTCATTGAATTTTTTTTACCATTTTGTAGGGGCGGGTTTTATGCCCGCTCTTTTTTTTGAGACCCTACATAAAATTGTGTCTGGTATAGTAAAAATTATTATTGACGCATCCGTAGGGGCGTACCCTTGCGTACGCCCAGAAATAAAAAACAAATAATTTAATTTAATGGGAAATTCCGTAGGGGCGTATTGCAATACGCCCCTACGGAATGCAAATTGTTATGCAATACAATTCCGAAATTTTTTTTTAGCTAATTTTAGCTAATAGTCCATAGACTGTTCTATGGACTAAGAAATTTCATTCCATTTTAAATTCTATTTTTTATTTTTTGTAGAACATCCCAACCTACCCAAATCTTTTGGGAGAGTGTCAAAGTATTTTAATTTTACATTGTTTATCAATATTTTTTTAATATTAAATTAAGGGTTAAAAAAGACAAAAAATTAAATTTATGTTAAAATAAAAACAATAAATTTTGTTTATTTTAACATTCATAATTTATAATTTCTGTCTTATGTTTTTGCAAAAATTAGAATTAAAAGGATTTAAATCTTTTGTTGATAAAACAATTTTAGAATTTAATTCTTTATCTAAAACAATAAATAAAAAAGGTATTGCTGCGATTGTTGGACCTAATGGTTCTGGGAAATCCAATATTGCCGATGCTGTTCGATGGGTTTTGGGTGAACAAAGCGCTAAATTATTACGCGTTAAAAAAACAGAGGATATTATTTTTGCCGGATCTCATAAAAAATCCCAATTAGGTTTTTGTCAGGTTGATTTATATTTAAACAACAAGGATCATTCTATTCCAATTGATTATTCGGAAGTAGTAATTACGCGTCGTATTTATCGAGATGGTGAAAGCGAATATTTAATCAATAAAAATAAAGTTAAACATCAAGATGTAATTATACTTTTAGCTAAAGCGCATTTTGGTCAAAAAAGTTATAGCGTTATTGGTCAAGGAATGATTGATTCTGTTTTAACGTCTTCTTTTCAAGAAAGAAAAGAATTTTTTGAAGAAGCAACTGGAATAAAACAATATCAAATTAAACGCGAGCAATCTTTGCGTAAATTTAAAAATTCAAAAGAAAATTTAAAACAAGGAACTCTTCTTTTGCAAGAAATTAAACCCAGACTTGAATCTTTAACCAGACAAATAAAAAAATTAGAGTTCAAAGAAACCTTAGAAAAAAAATTAAAAGCATTGCAAGTTCAACATTATTTTTATCATTGGCAAGAATTTGATAAAAAATGGAAAATAGAAAATAAAAAATGGAAAACAGAAAATGAAAAATATCAGGCAATAAAAAATGAATTAGAAAATATTCAAAAAAAATTAGAGCTGTTAGAAAAAGAAAGTTCAAGAGAAGAAATTTTTCAAAAACTGCAAGATGAATATAATTTCATTTTAGAAAAAAGAAATCTTTTATTAAAAGAGCAAGTAATATTGAATGGTAAAATTAATTTAGAATATAAAAAAAATAATCAACAAGATTTAATTTGGTTAAAAAATCAACAATTAAATCTAAATAAACAATTAGTGTCTATTGAAGAGGATTTATTAAAATTAGAAAAAAATATTCAGAATAAAAAAGATTTTTTAGAACAAAAATTAAATGAAGAAAAAAACATTATCTTTGAAATTAATGAAATTGAAAAAAAGATTTTTGAAAACAAAAGCAAATTAGAAGTAGAAATCAGTTTAAGTATTTCTGAAATTTCAAATGAATTGGAAAAAATTTATCAATTGCAACAAGATTTTGTTGATCAAATAAATAAAATTGAAACCGCGGAAGAAATTAAAGAAATAAAAAAACAAGCTCAAATAATAAATCAAAAATTGGCTGATTTTGCTAAAAAATTAAATCCAAAAAATAGCAAAGAAAAAAATGAATTTCAAAAAAAATTATTAGATTATCAAAAGAAATTTAATGAATTTTTAAACAATAAAACAAATTTAATTGATAAAATTAATAATTCTAAAATTGATTTAGAAATAGAAAAACAAAGAAAAAAATTAATAGAAAATAAAAAAAATGAAATAAAAGAAGCTTTAGAAAAAATTAAATTTGAAATTAAAGAAAAAGAAGCCAAGCCATTGGATAAAAAAGAAGCTTTGATTATTTTTGAAAAAGAAAATAAAAAAATAGAAGAAGAAATAGAAAAAATTGATCAAGAATTTAAAAAAATTAGAGAAGAAATAAACAATTTTAATCAAAAAGAACAAGAAAAAAAAGAAAATCTTTTTATTTTGCAAAGAAATTTTCAAGATAAACAAAGAGAATTTAATCAAATTTCTAATTTTATTAATGAAATAAAAATTGAATTAACAAAATATGAAACAAAAGAAGAAGATTTAAAAGAAGAAATTATTAAAGAATTAGGAGAAACAGAATTGGAAAATATTCAAAAAAATAAAATAGATTTAGAAATATTAAATGAAAAATTATCTTCTGATTTATCTAATGATATTTTTCGTCTTAAACATCAATTGGCATTAATTGGTGGAATTGACCCAGAAACAGCCAAGGAATATCAAGAAACAAAACAACGCCATGATTTTCTTTTAGAACAATCTGAAGATTTAGATAAAACAATAAAATCTTTGGAAGAAATAATTGTTGAATTGGATAAAATTATTGAGAAGCAATTTAAAAGTATTTTTGAAAAAATTAATGAAAAATTTGAAAAATATTTTAAAATTCTTTTTAATGGCGGGGAAGCAAAATTAGTTTTAATAAAAGAAAAAGAAGATTTAAAAAATGAATTAAATCAAGAAGAGACAGAAGAAGAAGCGCTGTTGCACTCAAATAAAGCTATTGAAGGAGTAGAAATTTGCGCTACTCCTCCAGGAAAACGTTTAAAAAATATCAATACGCTTTCTGGTGGAGAAAAAGCCTTGACTTCTATTGCTTTAATTTGCGCTATTATTGCTAATAATCCACCTCCTTTTATTATTTTAGATGAAGTGGATGCTGCTTTAGATGAAGCCAATTCAGAACGGTTTATTAAAATTTTAGATGATCTATCTCATAAAACTCAATTTATTGTTATCACTCATAATCGAGCGGTCATGGAAAAAGCTGAAATTATTTATGGTGTCACAATGAATAATGAAAGTGTTTCTAAAATTTTAAGTATTAAATTAAAAGAAAAAATATTTGGAAGTTTGTATTCTAAATATTGAAGATTTTTTTATGGAAATAAATATTGAACCATGGCAAGTTGTGTTAGGATTAATGGCAATTATAATAGTATTGCTAATATTTTTTAAATTTGTTAAAATAATAAAAAGTATTTTTCGCGGGAAAAAACTTTATGGAATAGATAAAAAAGAAATTAAAAAAAGATGGCAGGAAATTGAAGAATTATTAAATAAATCAAGTGAAATGAGTTATAAATTAGCGGTAATGGAAGCGGATAAGCTTTTGGATCATATTTTAAAATCAATGTTTTTTTCTGGTAGCACTTTAGGAGAACGATTAAAAGTTGCTTGCTATAAATATGAAAAATTACGCGCTGTTTGGTGGGCGCATAAAGTGAGAAATCAATTAGTTCACGAAACAAATTATCATCTTAATTATAGCGAAGCTAAAAAAGCTATCAATATTTTTAAAAAAGGATTTGAGGAATTGGGAGTGATGTAATAAAATTTTAAATTTAATTTTAATTAATGGGGTTTAATGGCTTTAATATTTACAAAATCATTTTATGAAAGGATAAAATTATGAAAATAACTCGTGAAAAAAGTCCATACGAACAATTTGAAAAAGAAACTGTATTTTTTTCTACTGGTGCTAAGTGGCATGAAGAATGGGAACAATGGAAAAAAAATGTTCTAAGAGCAATAGAAAATGGAACTATAGACAAAGATTTTGTTATTATTGTCCCTTCAGAAGAATTAAAATGTTTTGTTATAAAAGAATTAGAAGAGGCAAATATAATTGCAGAAGTTAAATTAGAAAAATAATTGGAATTAGAATCAAATAATAAAATATAATTTTTAAGTTAAAAACTTTATGGAAAATCAACAAACAGTTCAGCAACCAGTTCAACAAACTGTAGCGCCATTAGCTCAACCAATTGTAATGCCATTGCTTAGAGCTTCTGTAGTCTTGGGTCAAGCATGGCAAATTTATAAAAAAAGAATAGGTGTGTTTTTAGGTATTATGGGATTATCTATATTAGCAATGGTTGGTTTTGGTGTTTTAATAGGAGGTATAGGAGCGTTAGTGTTTTATTTTATTTATTTAAAATTTACAATAACAGGAATAGCTTTGCTGATTTTTTTAGCAATTTTACTTATTTTAATTATTTGCATAAGTCAGTCATGGCTTTTTACTGCTTTGCTTTATGCAATAAAAGATAAAGAAGACAAAATTGGAATTATAGAATCATATAAGAGGGGATGGAATAAAATACTTTCTTATTTATGGATTTCTTTTTTAGCAGGATTTATTATTCTTGGAGGATGTTATCTTTTTTGTATTCCAGGAATAATGTTTTCAGTTTTGTTTAGTTTAGCAGCTTTTGTTTTAATAGAAGAAAATTTAAAAGGAATGAATGCTTTGTTAAAAAGTTGGGAATATGTAAAAGGTAGATGGTGGAGCGTATTTTGGCGCTTCTTTTTTATTGGTATAGTATGTATGTTAATTATTTTTGGTGTTTTTTGTTTATTTGGAATTTTTGGTTTAATTTTAAATTTTTTAAAAGTTCCTTTCATTTTAGGAATTATTGATGTTGCTTTAAATTTATTTATGGTAGTTTTTGAATTTTTAGCAATTCCATTAATAATGGTTTATTTATTTTTAGTATATAAAAATTTAAAAGACGTAAAGGGTGAATTTGTTTTTACGCCAACTAAGGGTAAAAAAGCTATATTTATATCAATTGGTGTTTTTGGGATTTTAGTTATTTTTGCCATTGCTATTTTTGCTACATTAAATTTTAAATCAATAATGAAACCCTATATTTTAAAATCGCAACAAATAAATACTGGGCAAGATCAATTAAATAATATGGGACAAATTCGAACACAGTTAGATGTATTTTATATCAAAAATCTTAGATACCCGTCTTCGCTAAATGAATTATCATTAGATCCCTCACAAGCCAGTATCCTTATAAACCTATTGACAAATCAACCTTATGATTATAGACTTCAAGCGGAAGGTGAAGATTATTTACTTTGCGATAAAGATCCTGCTATAACATATTCACCTGAAGATCAACAACCAGTATGTGTTGCTTCAGAAACTGATTTTGATAATTTAGGAGACGAAGATTTAGATTATTCAGTGCCAAAGGAATAATAATTTAGGTTCTTTCTGTTATTTAGACTGTCTGATGACCATGATTTCGCTCTAAGAATCACGGATTTATCCCGAGTCATGTCATGGATAGGAATGAATTATGCGAAATTTGTTTTAATATTTATTTATTTTATTTTCCACTTAAAATGTGGACAATTCGTTAATTAGCGGATTGATAATTTATTTTTATTTTTATGTCTGAAGAAAAAAAACAGGTTGATGAAAACATTACCTTAAAAAATGTTTCTAAAGAAAAAGCTCTTTTTGAAAGCGCTTCACCTAAATTGACTTTTATTTTAGGTTTAGCTATTGGAATAGCTATTTGTAGTTTAGTTGGTTTTGTTTTTTTATTTTCTAATGGAATACAAAAATCTGAAAAAAATGTTGCAGAAAATAAAGAATTTGTTCCAAATATTCAACCGCCAACAACACCACCACCTTCTGATAAATCCGAAGAAATCAAAACAGCTACTTTTGAAATAAATAAAGATAATCATATTATGGGTGATTTTAATGCGCCAGTAACTTTAGTTGTTTTTACTGATTTTCAATGTCCATATTGTTCACGATTTAAAGCAACAATAGATGAAACTTTAAAAAATTATAAAGACAAAGTAAGAGTTATTTTTAAACATTATCCATTAGAATTTCATCAAAATGCGCAAAAAGCAGCTGAAGCTTCAGAATGCGCTAGTGAACAAGGAAAATTTTGGGAAATGCATGATAAATTATTTACAAATCAAGAGCAATTAGGAATTGATAATTTTAAAAAATGGGGAGCAGAGCTAAAATTAGATGGTAAAAAATTTGATGATTGTGTTAATTCTGGGAAATATACAGAAAAAGTTAAAAAAGATTTAGCCGAAGGTCTAAGCAAAGGAGTTGAAGGGACGCCAGCCACTTTTGTTAATGGAAAATTAGTTTCTGGTGCTTTGCCTTTTGAAAATTTTAAAGCAATAATTGATTCAGAATTATCAAATAAATAATTTTAAAATTAGACGAAAAATAAAAAAACGTTCCGATGGTCATTGGAACGTTTTTTTATTTTTTTTATTAATTATATTTATTCATTGCATTATTTATTCCTTCTTTCAAAGTCATTTTAATAGCTAGAGTAATTTTTTCTAAATTTTCAGAAATATTTTTCTCTTGTTCTTTAGTAAATTCCTGTAAAACAAATTCTTTTGTGTTGTATATATGAATTGGTTTTATTCCGATTCTAAATCTAATAAAAGCCTTTGTTTCTAAATAATCAATAATAGATTGAACACCCTTATGACCAGCGGAATTAATATTTTTACTAATTTTAATTTTTATTATAGGTAAATCAATATCATCGTTAATAATAAATAAATCTGAAGAATTTAATTTATAATAATTCATTAAAGCGCTGACTGATTTTCCAGAATTATTCATAAAAGTTTGAGGCATAGCTAAAACAATTTTTTCTTTATTAAAATCTCCTTGTGAAATTAAAGCGTCAAATTTTTTATTAAATTTAAAATTATCAAAATTTTCATTTAAGGTTTTTTGCAAATTATAAATTGCCATAAATCCACAATTATGACGAGTTTTTTCATATTCTTTTCCCGGATTTCCTAAACCAACAATTATTTTCATAATAATGGAATTTTAATTTTTTAAAAAATCATCCAAACTTTTATTTTTAGAAAGTTTTTCATAATCAGGGAGATTTTTAATATCATTAATTCCTAAATAACGCATAAAATCAAAAGTAATTATATATGAAATTTGATTTAATTTCGTATTTTCGCGAGTTTCAATTAATCCTTTAATTAATAAATTTCTTAAAATTAAACTGCAATTAATTCCTCTAATTTGTTCTAATTCTGGTTTAGTAATAGGTCCTCGATAAGCAATAATAGCTAATGTTTCTAATGATGGTTTAGTTAATTCTCCCATTGTTTCTTCTTTTAAAAAATTTTGAATTATTGTGGTATTTTGAGGATTGGTTGCCATTTGATATTCCGATTCTTTTTTAATAATAGTAATTCCTTTATCAGGATTATCATATTCTTTTATTAATTCTTGAATTTTTTCTTTAATCTTTTCTTCTTCTATTTTTAAAATTTGAGAGAGTTTTTTTATAGAAAAAGGTTTATTAGAAACAAAAAAAAGACTTTCAATAATAGATTTTAAAGACATAATATAAATTATAAATAATTAGAGAGTTAATAAATTTCCAATATATTTTGCCATTTCTACAAATCGGCAACTATATCCCCATTCATTGTCATACCAAGCAACAACTTTGATTAGATCGTCTTTAACCATTAACATTGGTAAATCCACAATAGCTGAATTAGAATTTTTTTTATAATCAACTGAAACCAAGGGTTCATCACAAACAGCAAGAATATTTTTCATTTTTTCTTTAGACGCTTTTTTAAATGCTTCTATCACTTCTGATGAATTTGTTTTTTTTGAGACATTACAAACAAAATCAACAATTGAAACGTTTGATGTTGGAACACGCATGGCAATGCCGTCAATTTTCCCATTTAATTCTGGAATTATTTTTGTTACTGTTTTAGCTGCTCCAGTGGTTGTGGGAATAATTGACATTGCTGCGGCTCGGCTACGTCGTAAATCTTCATGTGGTAAATCTAAAATTCGTTGATCATTGGTATAAGAATGAACAGTGGTCATAAATCCATTTTTGATTTCAAAATTATCATTTAAAACCTTAACAATTGGTGCTAAACAGTTTGTTGTACAGGAAGCATTAGAAATAATATGATCTGTTTCTGAATTATATTTTTCTTCATTTACTCCCAAAACAAAAGTTGGAATTTCTAAACTTTTTGAAGGAGCGCTAATAACTACTTTTTTTGCCCCGGCTTTTAAATGTTTTTCTGCGCCTTCTTTTTCTGTAAAAAATCCTGTGCATTCTAAAACAACGTCGATTTCTAATTGCTTCCATGGTAATTTTTCTGGATCTTTTTCAGCAAAAATAAGAATTTCTTTATTATCTATAATTAAACTGCCGACACTTTTTTCTTTGTCTAACTCTTGAAAACCAACATTTTTTTCATAAATTCCATAAATAGAATCATATTTCAAAAGATGAGCCAATGTTTTTACATCAGTTAAATCATTAATGGCGACAATTTCCAATTCTGGATGATCTAAAATAATTTTTAGACTGGGCCGACCAATCCGACCAAATCCATTTATTGCAATTCGTATTTTTTTCATAAAATAAATATAATAAAATTAAAATTTAATTATATTTTACACTATCAAACCTTTCTGTCAAGCAATTTTAATTGCTTTCCTGATTCAAATTTGACTGATTTAATTGATGATAAAAAGTGTCTATTTGTAATAAATTATTATTCATTGGAAATAATTTTAGAGCTGTTTGTAAAAATTCGCCAGCCATTTTTTGATCTTTCCCATAAAAAACTAACAGCTTTGCCAAATTTTCATAAGCCAAAAAATATTGACCATTATCAATTGCTTTTTGATAACAATCAGCCGCTTTTGAATAATTTTTTTCATCCTCAAAGCTGACTCCCAAATTATTCCAATTGGTCCACCAAAAAGGTGCAATTTCTGTTGATTTTTGAAAATGAATTTTTGCATCTTTGTAATTTTTGTTTCGATAAAGTTCCACTCCTAAATTATTTTCCAAATCAAAACTTCCTGTGACTATTTTTATATCTTTTGAATAAAGAGTCAAACCATTTTTCCAATCTAAAGTTCTAATAAAACTTCTGATTGAAAATAAAAGAAGAATAATAATTCCAACAATTAAAATTATTTTTTTATTTTTTTTAATTTTTGACAGCATCACTCCAATCATCCCTAATAATCCAATAATTGAAAAATAAAACCAACGATCAGCCACTGTCATATCCAAAGAAACTATTTGAGAATGCATTCCTAATCCGATTAGAAACCACAAAAAGAAAAAACTATAAATCATTGTCATTGGATCTTTTTTCTTTAATAAATAGACAAATCCCATTATTAGTAATAAAAAAAATCCGGCTATCATCAATAATGGTCTCCAGAAATTTTGAAAATCAAATGTTTGCACTGCCCAATGCTGGCTAATCCCTAAATAGACAGGATAGAAAAAAGTTTTAATATAAAAAAATATTATTTTTGGAATAGAAATTAATCGTTCAAAAAAATCCATTCTTGAAATGGGTGATAAATCATGTTTTTGAAATAAAACTTCCGCTAATTTAATCCGTAAAAATAAATAGATTGCCAAAGAAAATAAAAGATAAAATATTGTTTTATTATTAAAAGATTTCCATTTTTCACACATTATAAAATACAATGGAATTAAGAGAAAAAATCCAATTGCTGTTTCTTTTGAAAATAATGCCAATAAAAAAAAGATCCCGATTAAAATAGGCATCTTTTTTTTAAAAACAAAATAAAAACTCAATAATCCAAAAAATAAAAACATTACCTCTTGAAGACTAGAAATATAGACAACAGCCTCAACATTTATCGGATGAATTAAAAATATTAATGAACAAAAAAGAGCGATTGGGTTTGAAAAAAATCGAGAAAAAATTAAAAAAATAAGAATGGCGTTACTAATATGAAAAAGTAAAGACAGCAAATGAAAAAAGAATGGATTGGGTCCAAATAATGAATAAACTGCCGAAAAACCCGAGGTCATTAAGGGTTTATAATAAAGTCCATTTAAACCATTTGCACCACCGGCATTAAAAGTGCTACCTTGAAAAAATTTTGGAAAATTAGCAAAACTGTGAATCACTTGATTATTAACCACTTGTTCTTCATCGTCCCAAACAAAATTATTTGATAATGAAAAACCATAAACCAAAAAACCAAAAATAATAATGATTAAAATATTTCTCATAATATTTAATTATATCACTTTTAATTAAATAAAAAAATACGAAAATGTAATTTCGTATTTTTTTATTTTGAGTTTTGCGTTTTGAGTTTATAATTTGTATCTCACAAATTCTGCTATTTGAATATTTTCACCTAATTTAGAAATGGTTTGATTAATTAATTCCTCAACTGTTATTTTTTCTTCTTTAAAAAAAGATTGTTTTGTCAAACAAATTTCTTTATACATTTTTTGTAATTTTCCTTGCAAAATTTTTTCTATAATCGCTTCTGGCTTCCCTTCTTTTTTTAATTGTTCTTTATAAATTTCTTTTTCTTTTTCTTTTATTTCTTCAGATACATCTTCAGGTTTTAAATATTGAGGATCGTTGGCTGCTATTTGAATAGCAATATCATGAACCAAAGTTTTAAATTCTTCATTACGCGCGACAAAATCTGTCTCGCAATTTACTTTAACCAAAACGCCAATTCTTCCACCTGGATGAATGTAAGAATCAATTAAACCTTCTTTTGTTTCTCTTTCTGCTTTTTTGGCCGCTTTTATTGTTCCGGCTTTTCTTAAAAATTCAATGGCTTTTTCTATAGCTCCTTTACTTTCTTCAATGGCTTTTTTACAATCCATTATTCCCAGCCCAGTCCGCTCTCTTAATTGTTTAATTAAATTTAACATAAAAATAAATAAAAAATTTTAAATTAAAACCTATTTTACACTTTTTCATTGTTTGCTTTTAAATTTTCACTGCTATTTGTTGATTGTTCATTTTTAGTCACGCTTTTTCCCTCTTTAATCGCTTCAACGACTAAATTAACCATCATTTTAATTGATTTAATTCCATCGTCATTGGCTGGGATTGGATAAGCCACATTTTGAGGTTTAGTATTAGTGTCTATAATGGCAACAATAGGAACATTTTTCTTTTTAGCTTCTTTTTCCGCTGTTTCTTCTTCATTAATTCCAATAATAAAAATTGCTTCTGGCAATTTATTTAATTCTCTTAATCCATCAAATAATCTTTTTAATTTTTCAATTTCTTTTTCAAATTTTAATTGTTCTTTTTTTGTATATTTTTTAAATTCTCCTTTTTCTTTTTCTTCTTCCATTTTTTTCATTTTTTTTATATTTTTTATAATAGTATCTAAATTAGTAAAAGTTCCACCTAACCATCTTTCTGTTATATATGGCATATTAACTTCTAACGCTGCTTTTTTAACAATATCTTTAGCTTGTTTTTTGGTTCCTAAAAAAAGAATTGTTCCGTTTTTTGCAGAAATTTCTTTTATAAAATCTAAAGCTTCTTTTAATTTTTCAACAGTTTTTTCCAAATTAATAATATGTATTCCGCTACGGATTCCAAAAATATAAGGCTTTGTTTTAGGATATCTTTTAGAAGTTTGATGTCCAAAATGAACTCCTGCTTCTAATAATTCCAATAAAGTTGGTAATTTAAGCATAAAAAAATAAACAAATAAATTAAGTAAAATTATTATAACAATAATAAATATTTAAAGCAATTTTTTTTCCACATTTGATATTTAATTTTGACAAATTTTTTAAATTCTCTATAATAAAAATTATAGAAAATAAAATTAAATTAAGAAAAAAATAAATGGCGAAACTGGTTTATTTTAACAAAGGTCGACAGTTAGCGTAGCTGTTTATTGATTAAATGTAAAATTATCTAAACTTATTAAATAAGTTTAGATTTTTAAGGAAAAATATGACAACACAAGCAGACCAAGCATTTATAGAAATGATTGTTAAGTCTTTAGTAAATAAGCCGGAAGCGGTCACAGTAGAAAGAACAGTTGATGAAATGGGTGTTTTACTTACCTTAAAAGTTGATGTTGAAGATACCGGACAAATTATTGGACGCTCTGGTCAAACAATTCAAGCTATTCGTACTTTATTAAGAATTGTTGGAGCTAAAAATAATGCCCGTGTTAATTTAAAACTTTATCAACCAGAAGGTACAGAACGTCCTTTTAGAAGAGACACAAGAAGCGATGCAAAAGTAACTACTGCTGATGCAATAGATGATTTTAAAATATAAAAATCATTTATTATTCTATTGTTTATTTTGTTAAATATTTGCATTTAACATGGTTTACATAAAACAAAAGTCGCGATATAATTAATCGCGACTTTTGTTTTATGATTTTCCTAAAAGCTAACATCCGTCAGCTGTCGGATAAAAACTATTTTTTATGATTTTCAACATTCTTACAATTTTTCCTCAAATATTTAATTCTTATTTTAATGAAAGTATTATTAAACGCGCTCAAAAAGAAAAAATAATAGAAATTAATTTTTTAAATATTCGTGATTGCACTATTGATAAACACAAAACAGTTGATGACACTCCTTATGGCGGTGGAATAGGAATGTTGATGAAAATAGAACCGATTTATCAAACATTAAAAAATTTTAAATTAAAACATAAAACACCAAAACAAAAAATTATTTTATTAACTCCAAAAGGGAAAAAATTTAATCAAAGAATGGCTGAACGATTATCACAATTAAATCAAATAACTTTTATTTGTGGTCGATATGAAGGAATTGATGAAAGAGTAAATAAATTAATTGATGAAAAAATTTCTATTGGCGATTATATATTAACTGGTGGAGAAATTCCTGCAATGGCTATTGTTGATGCGATTACTCGTTTATTGCCGGGAGTTTTAGGGAAGGATGAATCAAGCAAAGTTGAAACTTTTTCAAAGGAAGGATTTTTGGAATATCCTCAATATACACGGCCAGAAATATTTGAAATAAATGGTAAAAAAGCGCGTGTTCCTAAAATTCTTTTATCTGGAAATCACAAGAAAATTCAGGAATGGCAAGAGAAAAAAACAATTAAAATTTAAATATTTATTTAAAATTTAAAATTATTAAAACTATGTTTATTTTTTTATATGGAGAAGATTCTTTTCGATCAAAGGAAAAATTAAAAGAATTGATAAAAAAATTTCAAAAAGAAATTGATTTTTCTAATTCAAATATTTTAATTTTTGAAGGAGAAAAAATAGATATAAATAAATTAGAGCAAGCCATTTTAACAGATGGGTTTTTGGCTAAAAAAAGAATGATTATTATAAAAAATTTATTTAGCCAATGTCAAAATGATAAATTTTTAGAAAAAATTTTAAATATATTAAATCAAGAAAATGAAAATATTTTAATTTTTTGGGAAAAAGAAAAAATAGATATAAAAAATAATATTAAGAAAAAAATATTTGAAAAATTAAAAAAAGAAAAATTCACATGGGAATTTTCTATATTAATTGGAATAAAATTAAAAGATTGGGTAAAAAAAAGAATAGAAAATCAAGGAGCTAAAATTGAAAATCAAGCCTTAGAAAATTTAATTATTATGGTAAGTAGCGATTTATGGCGAATGTCAAATGAAATTAATAAACTTTGTACTTATAAATTAGGGGAAGTTATTTATAAAGAAGATGTAGATTTATTGGTTGCAAAAAAAATAAATGAAAATATTTTTAATTTAGTTGATGCGCTAGGAAATAAAAATAAAATATTAGCTTTAAAATTGATTAATGATCAATTAAAAACAAATAATTCAGTGTATTATTTATTAGCGATGATTATTAGACAGTTTAGAATTTTATTACAGATTAAGGATTTATCTTTAAAAAATGAATCCGCCAACTGGCGGACGCAACTTAAATTACATCCTTTTGTTATTCAAAAAGCGTCTATTCAAGCGAATAAATATTCTTTTGATCAATTAAAAAATATTTATCAGCAATTATTAGAAATAGATATACAATTAAAAACGAGTCAAATCAATTCAAAAATTTTACTCAATTTGTTTATTCAAAATCTTTAATAATTATGGAAAATGTTAAATTGCTTTGTGAAAAATATGGGCTTCATCCGCAACGACAAGCTGGACAAAATTTTTTAATTGACAAGAATATTTTAAATAAAATTATTCAAGTGGCTGAATTAAAAAAAGACGATGTAATTTTGGAAATTGGCGCTGGTTTTGGAGTGCTTACTCGAGAATTAGCTGGACGAGTTAAAAAAGTCATTGCTGTGGAATTAGATAAAAGATTGGTTGTAGCTTTAAAAGAAGAATTAAAAAATTTTAAAAATATAGTCCTTATTAATAAAGACATTTTAAAAATTCAAAATTTAGAATTAAAAATTATAAATAATAAATATAAAATTGTGGCAAATGTTCCTTATAATATTACTTCTGCGATTTTGCGAAAATTTTTAAGCGAAGAATTAATAAGACCCAGTGAAATGATTTTATTAATTCAAAAAGAAGTAGCTGAAAGAATTATTGCTAAACCGGGACAAATGAGTTTATTGTCAATTTCTGTTCAATTTTACAGTCAGCCTAAAATCATTAGCGTTGTTTCTAAAAATAGTTTTTGGCCTGCGCCAAAGGTAAATTCGGCGATAATAAAATTAAATCTTAATAAACAATTTAATATAGAAATAGAAAAAGATTTTTTTGATTTAGTTCGAGCTGGATTTTCTAGTCGCAGAAAACAATTAAAAAATAATTTAAAAAAAATAAAAATTCGTAGCAAAAAAACAATGGAAAAAATTTTTGAAGAATTGAATTTTAATCCAATGATTCGTGCTCAAGAACTTTCAGTAAAGGATTGGGTTGAACTTTATAAAAAAATCCACTATACTTTAAAAGCTAAAAGTTAATTTTATGAGCGAAACGAATACAATAACTTTTAACTTTACACTTTTAACTTTTTAGGAGAGATGCCAGAGTGGTTGAATGGGACAGTCTTGAAAACTGTTAGGCCTTAACGGGTCTCTAGGGTTCGAATCCCTATCTCTCCGCCAGTTGGTAAAAGAAGAGTTTGGCTCGGCCTTTGCAAGGGTTCGCCAGCCGATTTTAATCGCAAATTGGAATTTTTTAGAATTTTGAAGCCCGGTGGTAAAATTGCTCTTTTTGAATACACTCTTGCACCTAACGAAAAATTTTCGAAATTGGAAATGAAAATGCTTGATCTTGTTATAGAAGGTTCGGCAATGATGGGGCTAAAAGATTTTCGGCATGACCAATTTACGGGACCGTTCATAAAAGTGTGTCTAGCTTTTTTTATCTTTTTGGGTTTAAGGTACGGTTGGGATGTTCTAAAATAATGGCATCATAAATTTTACATTATTTGTATATTTTTCAATTGTTTCTTGTATTTTGTTTAAATTATTTTTTAGAAAAATATTAATTACCAAATTTCTAATTAAAGAATAATTTGCAGGAGCATTTCCTTATGGTTAGGGAAATTAATTAGCCCCCTTGATAAAGGGGGTTGGGGGATTTCAGAAATTAAGAAACCCTCTAAATCTCCCTTATCAGGGAGACTTTATGAAAGAAGGATTTTCAAAATTATTTTTATTTTTTGTAGAACAGCCCAACCGTGGGGTTTAAGGTGCCCCGAAGCAAAGCAAGTTTGCTATGAGGTAAAAATTCCGCCCGCCTTACAAATTTTGGGCGAAATCTGTTCGAATTTTTTCGAACGCACATTGTTAGTTGTTTTGGGAAAAATAAAAAATTTTGCTATTATATAAATATAATCTTTAAATATAAAATTATGTCAAAAATTATAATTGATGAAAAAAAAATTGACGAAGTTTTAACCAAAGGCGTGGAGGAAGTTTTAATAAAGGATAGTTTGAAAAAAAAGTTAATGTCTGGTAAAAAATTAAGAATTAAGTTTGGCATTGATCCAACAGGTTCGGTTTTGCATTTAGGTCATGCTGTAATTTTGCGGAAATTAAGAGAATTTCAAAATTTGGGTCATCAAGTAATTTTTTTAATTGGCGATTTTACCGCTCGCATTGGAGATCCAACAGGTCGTTCCATAACCAGAAAAGCCTTAGCTAATAAAGAAATAGTTGTTAATATGAAAAGTTATGTTAAACAAGCCGGTTTGTTATTGGATATGTCTAAAGTAGAGGTAAAATATAATTCAAAATGGCTGTCTAAATTAAGTCTTGATGATTTAGTAGCGCTAATGTCAAAAGTCACCTATGCGCAGGTAGCGCAAAGGGCTGATTTTAAAGAAAGAATAAAAAATGATATTGATTTAAGTTTGCAGGAATTTATGTATCCTGTGTTGCAGAGTTATGATTCTGTTATTCTTAAAGCAGATGTAGAAATTGGCGGAACCGATCAAAAATTTAACCTGTTGATGGGTAGGCAGTTGCAAAAAAGATACAATCAAGAGTTGCAGGATATTATTACTTGTCCATTATTAGAAGGACTATCTGGTGGAGATAAAATGAGTAAAAGTCTTAATAATTATATTGCTCTTATGGAAAAAAGCGAAGAGATGTATGGCAAAATTATGTCTTTGACTGATAATTTAATTATAAAATATTTTACACTTTGTACTGATATATCATTAAATAAAATAGCCGAAATCAAGCAAGAAATTGATATTGATAAAATTAATCCGCGCGATTTAAAAATGCGTTTGGCTTTTGAAATTACAAAAATTTATCACAATGAAAATGAAGCAAAAAAGGCAGAAAAACATTTTATAAAAGTAATCCAACAAAAAGAAATACCTGATGAAATTACGAATTACGAATTACGTCCGTCAGCCGACGGAACGAATTGGAAAATAATAGATTTGTTAGTTAAGGTAAAAATGGCAGGCAGTAAAAATGAGGCAAAAAGATTAATTAAACAAAATGGGATTAAAGTGGACAACACCGTAATAAAAGATATAAATAAAATAATTGAGATTACTGAAAATGGCGTATTATTGCAAAAGGGCAAAAGGCAGTTTGTAAAAATAATTAAGAAATTATAAATTATAAATTATAAATTTAAATTAAAGGTTTTAGTGTTTAAAAGTTATTTTTATGATTCAAGAAAATAAAGGGAAAGCTTTGATTGTTTGGAGTTTCCCTGAATTTATAAAACACAAAAGAACTCAAGAATGGTATTTTTTAATGTTTGCAACAGTATTAGGATTATTACTTTTTTCAATTTTTACCAAAAATTTTCTTTTTGCTATTATCATTATTTTATTTAGTATAATTTTAATTTTATTTGATTTTAAAAAACCAATTCTAATAAAATTTCAGATTACTGAAAAAGGAATCCAAGCATCAGAAAATTTTTATTATTGGAGAGAATTGGAAAATTTTTGGATTATTTATCAACTTCCAGAAGTAAAAAATCTTTATTTTAGCTTTAAAAATTTTATTAAACCCAATTTTATAATTTCTTTGGAGGATCAAAATCCACTTAAAATTAGAGAAATTTTATTAAAATATTTAAAAGAAGATTTAGAACAAGAAGAAGAATCATTTTCTGATCAATTTGGGAGGATAATAAAAATTTAAGAAATTATAAATTTTAAATTCTAACCCAAAAAATCTAAAACCTAATTTTGTCTTCATAGCTCAACGGATAGAGCGTGAGCTTGCGGAGCTTAAGATGGAGGTTCGATTCCTCCTGAGGACATAAAAAAGAAATTTTAAATTTTAAATTAAAGGATCTAGTGCCTAACACCTAGCGCCTAAAAGGTATTTTTATGATTACTCAAAATTTTGAAGGAAAAGATATAATTATTAATTTAGTTAATGATTATCTTATTAAGGCTATTGAAATGGGAGCGAGCGATATTCATATTGAACCGGAAAAAGATTTTGTTCGTTTTCGTTTTAGAATTGACGGGATTTTAAAAGAAATTGCCAAAGAACCCACACATTTACTTTCTGCTTTAATTGCTCGAATAAAAATTTTATCTCAATTAGATATTACTGAAACGAGAATGCCTCAAGATGGACGTTTTCAAATTAGAATAAAAGATCAAGATTTGGATTTACGAGTTTCAATATTTCCCACTCTTTATGGAGAATGTTCGGTAATTAGAGTATTAAATGTTAATAAGATTTTTCTAAATTTAGAAGAATTGGGAATGAATTTTACTCAATTAAAACAAGTAGAGGCAATGATTAAAAAACCCAATGGATTAATTTTAGTCACAGGACCAACTGGTAGCGGGAAAACAACTACCTTATACTCAATCCTTAATGTTTTGAATACAGTAGAAAAAAATATTGTTACTTTAGAAGATCCGATTGAATATCATTTGCCTTTAATTAGACAAACTCAAATTACTGAAAATTTAACCTTTGTTAAAGGATTGAAATTTTTATTGCGTCAAGATCCGGATATTATTATGGTGGGAGAAATTCGTGATTTAGAAACAGCTGAAATGGCTGTGCATACCGCCATAACAGGACATTTGGTTTTAAGCACTATTCATACAAATGATACGGCAAGCGCCTTGGTTCGTTTAGTAGATATGAAGGTAGAGCCTTTTTTAATTTCTTCATCTGTTTTAATAATCATCGCTCAAGAATTAATTCGAAAAAATTGTTCGCATTGCACAGAAGAATATCAACCTTCCAAAGAAATTATTGAAACTCTTGAATTAGAAAATCAAAAAGAAATTAAATTTAAAAGAGGGAAAAAATGTGTTCATTGTAATTTTACTGGATATAAAGGGCAAATGGGAATTTTTGAAATTTTGGTTATTAATGATGATATTAGATCGCTTATTCTTTCTCGTACTTCAGCAATTGAAATTCAAAAAAAAGCCAGAGAAAAAGGAATGGTTTCTTTGAGGCAACATGGAATAGAAAAAATTATTGAAGGTGTTACCACTCCTGAAGAAGTTTTACGAGCGACAAGGAAATAAAATTTAAATTTTAAATTTTTCTTCTTTAAAAATTTTAAAAAGATTATGTTAGTCGCACTATATAAAGAGGAACAAGTAATCAGTAACGAGTAATTTATTATCCCGCATCTGCGGATTGTACTTGTTACTTGTTATGAGTTATTGGTTACTTATTCTCCATTGCTTTTTTAAATAATGCTACATATTTTTTTGCCGGCAATTCCCATGAATAAGATTGTCGCATTCCTTTTTCTATTAAATATTCCCATGTTTTTTGATGTTTATAATTTTCTAAAGCTCTAGTGATAGCAATCAATAAATCTTCTTTCCAGTGTCTTTTAAAAACAAAACCATTTCCTTCTTTGGTTTGAGGATTAAAATCTAAAACAGTATCTGAAAGGCCTCCTATTTTATGAACAATTGGAATAGAGCCATAGCGCAGGCTTTTTAATTGAGTCGTGCCACAGGGTTCAAATTTTGATGGCATTAAATGTACATCTGAACCAGCATGAATTTTACTTTCCATTTTTTCAGAAAATTTTGAATAATAAACAAATTTATGCGGATATTTTTTTGCAGTTTTTTCTAAAAATTTACGATAATTTTTATCTCCTTCTCCTAATATTATAAATTGCGCATTTAAATGAAGCAAATGAATTAAATTTTCTTTGATTAAATTAAATCCTTTTTGTTCAGTTACTCGACTAGCCATTCCAATTAACGGAATGGCTATATTTTTTTCTAAACCAGTTTCTTTTTGTAAAGCTAATTTATTTCGTTTTTTTCCTTCTTTAAAAGTTTTCCAGTCATAATTAAAATAAATATTTTTATCAACAGCTGGATTGAAAATTATAGAATCAATTCCATTAACAATGCCATATAAATCTTTTTTTCTTGAATTTAAAATTTTTTGCATTCCTTGTCCAAATTGAGGGGTTAAAATTTCTTCTGCATAACGCTCGCTAACCGTATTAATAATATTAGAATGTAAAATTCCTCTTTTAGCAAAATTAATATTTTCAAATTTAGGTTCATTGAAAAATGGCAAATTATTTTTGCCATTATCTTTTTCTTTTAAAGGAATTTCCCACCAATTTTGTCCCATTTGAAATGCAAGATTGTGAATTGTATAAACAGTATTTGTGTTTTTAAAAAATGGATCACTTTTAAATCTTAATTTTTTCTTTAAAAAATATGGAATTAATCCGGTTTGCCAATCATTGCATTGAACAATATCTGGTTTAAAATTAATTAATTTTAATAATTGAAGCGCTGCCAAATCAAAAAGTGCAAAACGAGCATTCTCGCGTTTTGAACCATAAAGCTGTTGAATTGATTTTTTTTCTTGATGTTTCCAATAAAAAAACTGTTTATTTCCTATAAAATAAACAGTCAATCCTTTCATTAATTCTCCTTTCCATAGATCAATATTTAAAGTATTTTGTTCGTCTATTTTTAAGGGAATATTTTTTTGAAAACATTTAAGTTTGAATTTTTTTTCATCTATTAATTTTTCATAAAAAGGCGTAATAATAATTACAGAATGACCTAAACGAAATAAAGCCTTTGAAAGAGAACGAGTCACATCAGCCATTCCTCCTGTTTTAGAAAAAGGATCTGTTTCTGAAGAAACCACGGCTATTTTAAGTAAGTTTTTCATAAATGATTTTTTAATTTTTTTCTCCTATTTACTCCATGAAATAAGAAATTGGCTAATAAATTCTTGTGGCGAATGATTTTCTTCAATAAAATGCGACAAAGTCCAAGCAATAGAAAGAAAAATATGATATGGTTCTAAATTTTCTTGTTTGGCTTTTTGATAAGCTGGATGATTAGTATTAATCCAAATAGTATTTTCAATCATTCGAGCTAAACTAATTTTTGAAGGATTTTCTTCAAAACCAATTGTTAATGTTGGCGCTTTTTTCTTTTTATCTTTATTTTCTTGTTTCAATGTTTTAGTGTTTTTTTGTTTTTTTGTTTCTGTATTTTTTGTTTCTTCTGTTTCTTTTTCAATAAAACCTACTAAAGGACCTTCTAATTTTAAATGGGTTCCTTTTTTATTTTTTTTAATTCCAACAAGAGGTGTTAATTCCGGAAAATTTTCTAAAACATCTTCCAACATTTTCTCAATTTCTTTTTCTAAAGGTTTTAGTTTTTTGAAATTTTTTTCAAAGGAAATTATTTCTTCTCCAAATTCAGAAAGAATTGGTAAAATTGCTTCTTGAATTGCTTTGCGATAACAATAATATTTTTTTAAACTTGTGGCATCTTTTAAAAAATCATTTTTGTTTGTTGTTAAAATTTCAGAAAGAGCTGGAATTTCTATTAATCCATAAATTTGAAAAGCAAGCCTTGGGAAAATTCCTAACCAATCCCAACCTTGTTTAATTACTTTGCCGTAAGTGGAAATACTGATTCCAAAATTTTTTAAAGAAAAATTTTCATTTGATTTAATTAAAAAACCAAAACCAGCTAATTTTTTTTCTTCTTTGCCAAGAGTAACTTTGAAAGTTTTTAAAGCTTCTTTTAAATTAGAGTTTTTTATTTCAATTTTTTCATTATTTATAAAAAATTCTATTTCTTTTTTATAAACATATTTCAAGATAGAATCAAAAAATACGGAATGCAATAAAGGATAAAAATGTTTTTTAATATTTTTATAAATAAAATCAGAATTTAAAAGAAAGGATTGAAAGTCAGAAAATTCAATAGTAATTGCAGTCCCTCGTGAAGTTTTTACTTTTCCTTGAGAAGGAATAAATTTCCAAGGAGCTCTATCAGCATTCATTAAATGCCATGTTGTAGCACAATGAGAACCATAACCGCCTTTAGTTTCAGTGATTACCGATTTAGCAATTAAGAGAGATAATTTAGCGCCAATGCCAGCAAAACCAATTCCTTTTCCACGAATTTTAGTTGTAGCTGCAATATTATGATAATTTTTTAAAGCTTGTCGTTTCATTCCGTTACCATTGTCGCAAATAGTAAAACTATTTTTTCTGGTTCTGTAAAAAGTTCAATTCTAGAAGCTTTTGAATCAAGACTATTAGCTATTAATTCAGTTAAAATAATTTCTTCAACTGTAAGAGAATAACCATCCCTAATATCTTCTAATAAATGTTTAAGATTAACCCTAGTTTCTTGCATAAAAAATTATAAAATTAAAAATTTTAATCTTAATTTTACACTTTAAACTTTCTTGGTGGGCGCACATGGACTCGAACCATGGACCTTTTCCTTATCAGAGAAATGCTCTACCAGCTGAGCTATGCGCCCGGAATAAAAAAACAAGAAACACAAAAATAAAAAAACAAGAAAATTAAAAAACAATCAGTTTTGATATTATAAAAAAAAAGAAAAAATAATGCAAATTTTTATAACATATAAAAAGAAGTAAGGGCAATAAAAAAAAGAGTTACCCTTTTGTGCACGGTTCCTTTATGAACGGTCCCGAACGGAACGGTCCCTTTTATGTAGGGTCTCGACTAAGAAATAAAAAATAGAAAAAAAATAAATTTACAAAAAATAAAAAACCCGTCCCAAGAAGGACAGGTTTTTTATTTTGAATGTTAAAACTTATTTTCTATGGTAAGAAAATAAAAGATAAGTGAGTAAAACTAGACCAAGTTTTTTTTATAATTCACTGATTATTTTTTATTTTTGAATTTTTATTACTCGTTACTGATTATATGTTACTTGTTACGTTTTTATTTTTGACATTTAAAAAGTGATAGGAATTTTTTGATTTTCTTTTTTATTTCTAATTAAAGAAATAATCGACTGTATCACTAATTAATAAATTAATTAGTGAAATTTTCTCCTTGAAAGGAGGTGATCCATCCACAGCTTCCGCTACGGATGCCTTGTTACGACTTCACCCTTATTATTGGCCTTACTCTCCCCCGACATAACATCGGGGTTCAAATATTGCCAACTCTCTTGGCGTGACGGGCGGTGTGTACAAGATCCGAGAACGTATTCAATGTTGTATGCTGACCAACATTTACTAGCGATTCCAACTTCATGAGGGCGAATTTCAGCCCTCAATCCGAACTGAGGCCAATTTTATAAGATTTGCTCCACCTTACGGTATTGCGACTTTTTGTATTGGCCATTGTAGCACGTGTGTGGCCCAAGGCGTAAGAGCCATGCTGATTTGACGTCATCCCCACCTTCCTCCCCCGCCTAAATTTTTGATAAAAATATATCAAAAACTTGGGCGGGGGCAGTTTAATGTGAAAATATAACACATTATAAGGGTTGCGCTCGTTACCGGACTTAACCGTACACCTCAAGGCACGAGCTGACGACAACCATGCAGCACCTGTCTCCTCGCTCTTTTGCAAGCACTCCCGAGTTTCTCCGGGATTCGAGGGATGTCAAACCTTGGTAAGGTTTTTCGCGTATCGTCGAATTAAACCACATGCTCCACCGCTTGTGCGGATCCCCGTCAATTCCTTTGAGTTTTAATCTTGCGATCGTACTCTCCAGGCGGGATACTTAAGGAGTTATCTTAAATATAGCGACACTGAAAGGGTCGATACTTCCAATGTCTAGTATCCATCGTTTACGGCGTGGACTACTGGGGTATCTAATCCCATTCGCTACCCACGCTTTAGTCCTTGAACGTCAGAATTGTTCTAGTAAGCTGCCTTCGCTATTGGTGTTCTAGCCGATATTAACGCATTTAACTACTACACCGGCTATTCCGCTTACCTCTCCCAACCTCTATTCTATTGGTTTTTTTGGCGGTTTTGATGTTAAGCATCAAGATTTAACCAAAAACCTAATAAAACGTCTGCGGACGCTTTACGCCCAATGATTCCGGATAACGCTTGTCACTCACGTATTACCGCTGCTGCTGGCACGTGATTAGCAGTGACTTATTCACAAAGTACCCTCAACCACCGCACCTCGCTACGTTCGGGCGGAATTTCCAATTTTTAATTTCCAATTTCCAATAAATTTCTAATTTCAAAATTTCTAAACATTTTTTTGTTTTGTTTAAAAATTAAGTCATTAAAAATTAATTTAAAATTTAAAATTTAAAATTTAAAATTCCGTACCAAACACAGTGAGGTACGGTAGCTTGTTCCTCTATAAAAGATCTTTACACCCCGAGGGGCTTCATCGATCACGCGGCGTCGCTTCGTCACCCTTTCGGGCATTGCGAAATATTCTTGACTGCAGCCTCCCGTAGGAGTCTGGGCAGTGTCTCAGTCCCAGTGAGACGGGTCATGCTCTCACACCCGTTACTCATCATAGCTTTGGTAAGCCATTACCTTACCAACAGGCTAATGAGCCATAGGCCACTCCAAAAGCAATTTAGATTGCTCTAAATCTTTAATGCGATAAAATTATTATCGCACCTTATAAGGAATTAGCCTCGATTTCTCGAAGTTATGCCTTTCTTTTGGGTATGTTACCAATGTGTTACTCACCCGTTTGCCACTAACCTTATATTTTGCGCGAGAAAATCTAAATAATTTTTTAAAATAAAAAAATTAAATCAATTGAATTGGTTTAATTTTATATTTTAAAATTTAAATTTCCTTGTGCAAAACATAAAGTTCGTTCGACTTGCATGCCTTAAACACGCCGCTAGCGTTCATCCTGAGCCAGGATCAAACTCTAAGTAAATTTCAATGTTTTTTCAAACATGAAACAAATAGTAAATTCCTATCACATTTCAAATGTCAAAGAACGTTATTATTTAACTAGTTTGTATAGTAAACAATTTTTTAAAATTTGTCAATTTTTTTCCACAGTTTGTAAAAAATAATAATTATTATTATATATATATTATATTAATTTAAGCAAATTTTTTTAAGCAAATTTTTTAAAAAAATTATTTAAAAGAATTAAAATTAATAAAAATGATTATAAATATTTTTAGCTAAAATAAGCTAAAATTTTAAAATTTGCTTAAATTTTAGAATATGTTAAAATAATTTTTATTAAATATATTAAAAAGTATTTATTAAAATAAAAAAATAATGTAATTTTATAAGTTGATTTTTTATGAAACAAATAAAAAAATTTAAAATACAAAAAATTCGGAAGCGGAATGGAAGAATGGTTGAATTTGATCAAGAAAAAATTACTCAAGCCATTTATAAGGCCATTGTTGCTATTGAAGGAAAAGATGGAAAAAAGTCAAAAAAATTATCTGATAAGGTATTAACCATTCTTGAATATCAATTTGATTCAAAAAATATTCCCACTGTTGAAGAAATCCAAGACATTGTTGAAAAGGTTTTAATTAAAGCTGGTTTGGTTGAAGTGGCAAAGGCTTATATTTTATATAGAAAACAGCAAGAAAAAGTGCGTGAAATGGGCGGAGTAATGATGGATATTGAAAAAATTATGGATGGTTATTTAAAACAAGAAGATTGGAGAGTAAAAGAAAATGCCAATATTGGTTATTCGTTTGGAGGATTGATGCTTCATATTTCTGGGTCCGTTATTGCTAATTATCTTTTAGAAAATGTTTATCCAGCAAAAATTGCTCAAGCTCATAAAGAGGGAGATATACATCTTCATGATTTATCAATGGGTTTAAATGCTTATTGTGCTGGTTGGAGTTTACGACAATTACTTTTGCAAGGATTGGGAGGTGTTGAAAATCGAATTGAATGCGCGCCACCCAAACATTTAGAAACAGTTTTGGGACAAATGGTAAATTTTTGGGGAATTTTACAAAATGAATGGGCTGGGGCTCAAGCCTTTAGTTCTTTTGATACTTATTTAGCTCCATTTGTGCGAGCGGATCATTTAACTTATAAAGAAGTAAAACAAAATATTCAAAAATTTATGTTTAATATTGCCGCACCTTCTAGATGGGGGACTCAATGTGTTAGTGAAGACACAGAAGCATTAACAGATAATGGATGGAAAAAATATTTAGAGATTAAAAAAGAAGATAAGATAGCAACTTTTAATTTAGAAAAAAAAATAATTGAATATTTAAAACCAGAAAGAGTTTGTTCTTATGATTATAATGGTTATTTATTTAATTTAAAAAATAGAACACAAGATCAATTAATAACACCTGGTCACAAAATTGTCAGAAAAATATTTAATAATGGCGAGTTTGAATTATTAGAAATTGAAAAAGCTTTAAAATTTAAAACGCCAATTTTAATACCCAATTCATCTATAACTGTTTCAAAAAAAGAAATAGACGAAAATTTATTAAAAATAATTGCTTGGTTTGTTTCTGAAGGAAGTTTTTCAGATGGTGATAGAGATCGAGTTTATATATTTCAATCAGAAAAAAATATAGCTAATTGTAATGAAATAAGAACCTGTTTAAAAAAATTGAATTTTAAATGGGATGAAATGAAAAAAAATGGTGGATTTTTAAATAGTGGAATAATTTTAAGATTTAGATTAAATCAAGAATCTTCAAAAAAAATTCGAAAAATAATAAATAAAAAAGAAATACCTTCTTTAATTAAAACACTTTCCGCTGATCAAATCCAACTTTTTATTCATACTTATATTAAAGGTGATGGTCATCGAGAGTTTAAAGGTAGGATAAGAATATTTACAAAAGATGAAAAAAATAAAAATGATTTACAAGAATTATGCGTTTTGTCTAATTATGGAACAACCATTAAACAAAGAGAAAATGGCGTTTACGTTATAAATATTATTAGAAATAATATAACTTCAATAACTCAAATTTCAAAGAAAAAATACAAAGGAAAAGTTTGGTGTCCAACTACTTTAAATGGCACTTTTATTGCAAGAAGAAATGGAAAAACTTTTATAACAGGGAATACGCCATTTACTAATTTAACCTTTGATTGGACTGTGCCGGAAGATTTAAAAAACGATCCAGTAATTATTGGTGGCAAATTACAAGAAACTACTTATGAGGATTATCAAAAAGAAATGGATATGATAAATAGGGCTTTTATAGAAGTAGCCACAGAAGGGGATAATAAAGGGAGGGTTTTTACATTTCCAATTCCTACATATAATATTACTAAAGATTTTAATTGGGATACTTCAAATACAAATTTACTTTTTGAAATGACAGCCAAATATGGAATACCATATTTCCAAAATTTTATAAATAGTGAATTAAAACCAACCGATGTTCGATCAATGTGTTGTAGATTACAAATGAATCTTAATCAATTAAGAGCAAAGACAGGTGGACTTTTTGGTTCTGGCGAATCAACTGGTTCGGTGGGAGTTGTGACTATTAATATGCCTCGCATTGGTTATTTAGCAAAAGATAAAAAAGATTTTTTTGATCGATTAGCCAAACAAATGGATTTAGCAAAAGAATCTTTAGAAATTAAAAGAAAAGTAGTTACTCATAATTTAAATAATGGATTATTTCCTTATACTAAAAGATATTTAGGAAATTTAGATCATCATTTTTCTACCATTGGACCTTTGGGAATTAATGAGGCTTGTTTAAATTTTTTAGGCAAAAATAAAGACATAGCCAGTAAAGAGGGGAGAGAATTTGCTTTAGAAATTTTAGATTTTATGCGAGAAAAATTGAAAGAAATTCAAAATGAAACAGGAAATATTTACAATTTAGAAGCAGTCCCTGCTGAAGGAACTTCTTATCGTTTGGCTAAAATTGACAAAAAAAAATATCCAAAAATAATTACTGCAGGAGAAAAAGCTTTTTATTATACCAATTCTAGCCATTTGCCAGTAAATTATACAGATGATATTTTTGAAGCTTTAGATTTTCAAGATGAATTACAATGTAAATATTCAGGAGGAACGGTTTTTCATGGATTTATTGGAGAAAAAATGCCATCAGTTGAAGCAACTAAGCAATTAGTTAAACGAATTGCTGAAAATTATCATTTGCCATATTTTACCATTACTCCAACTTTCAGTGTTTGTCCTGACCATGGTTATATTGCAGGAGAACATTTTAAGTGTCCGCAATGTAATAAAAATTGTGAAGTATATTCCCGAGTTACTGGTTATATTAGACCAATACAACAATGGCATGAAGGTAAACAAGAAGAATTTTATGATAGAAAAGAATATAAAATAAAATAATTTTAAGTTTTAATTTTTAATTTACTATAGGTCAATATAGTACTCATAGAAATTTATAAAATTTTATGGAAGAAAAAAATGATTTAATAAAAAAAGAAAGCAATTCAGCAAAATTTACTTTTTTTATATGTTGTCTTTAGTGGCTTTAGGTTTTACGGCTACATCAATCGGAATAATTATTTTTCAAATTATTAATAAAAATATTGTTGATATAACTGAAAGTTTTAATAGCGAATACGATATAGATGCTCTTAAACTTGCCATTTCAGCAATTATTGTCTGCGTGCCAATTTTTTTTATTATGACTTGGCAAATTAATAAAAATTTATTTTTAGGTTTGTTAGATAAAAATTCTGGCATTAGAAAATGGTTAACCTATTTTATTTTGTTTGCTTCTTCGGTGGTAATAATTGGTTATTTAATTTCATTGATTTTTAATTTTTTAAATGGTGAATTATCTATTAAATTTATTTTGAAAACCATAACAGCCATTATTATTTCAGGAATTGTTTTTTCTTATTATTTTTATGATATTAAACGGAAAATCGTTGAAAAAACGAAAAGTAAAATTTCTCAAATTTATTTTTATGGCGCATTGTTAATTATTATAGCAACGCTAATTAGTAGCATTTTTTTTGTTGAATCGCCACAAGAAACTAGAAATAAAAAACAAGATTATATGGTTGCAGAAAAAATTTTTAATATTAAAAGAGCGATAAATTCTTATTATTTTTCTAAAAAGAAATTGCCAGAAAATTTTGAAGAATTATTATTAGGTGGATTTATTCAAAGCGAGAATGAAATACGAAATCCAAAAACAAAAGAAAAAGTTGAATATAAAATAATTTCAGAAGATACATATGAATTATGCGCTAATTTTAAAACTTCAAATAAAAATAATCATGATGAACATTATAATTATCCAAATGATCAATGGTTTCATGATGCAGGTTATCAATGCATCAAAAAACCAGTGGAAAATAATGATGTTGTCGCACCAATATTATTAAATCATTAGAAAGAATAGATTAAAACTAGGTTAATAATTAGAATATGTTTAAAAAAACAATTTTAAAAAATGGTTTGAGAATTATTACTAGTGAAATGCCAGAAATGAAATCTGTCGCTTCTATTATTTTAATTGGCGCTGGATCAAGATATGAAAATAAAAATAATAATGGCATTTCACATTTTTTAGAGCATATGTTTTTTAAGGGAACAAAAAAAAGGCCAAATGCAAAACAAATTTCAGAAACAATTGAAAAAGTTGGTGGACAAATTAACGCTTTTACTTCTATTGATCACACGGGTTTTTGGACCAAAGTGCCAAAAAAGCATTTCAAATTAGGTATTGAATTTCTTTCAGATTTAGTTTTAAATTCTCTGATTAAATCAGAAGAAATTGAAAAAGAAAAAGGAGTAATTCTTGAGGAAATTAATATGTATTTAGATAATCCTCAGTCTTATATTTCCACTTTGATTCAACAATTAATGTGGAAAGAACAGAATTTAGGGTTTGATCCTTTAGGAGAAAAAAAGATTATAGAAAAAATTAAAAGAGAAGATTTTATAAATTATATAAAGGATTTATATCAACCTTCAAATATGGTAATTAGTGTGGCAGGGGATATAAAACATGAACAAGTAATTATAGAAGTAGAGAAAATATTTAATAAAATTAAAAATAAATCTATAAAAAAATTTAAAAAAGTAGAAGATCAACAAAAAAAACCGCAGATTTTATTATATAAAAAAGAAACTGATCAAGCGCATTTATGTTTAAGTTTAAAATCAGATTATCTTTCATATAATAATCCACAAAAGACAGTCTATCAAGTTTTAAGCGTTATTTTAGGTGGGACAATGAGTTCAAGGCTTTTTATGGAAATTAGAGAAAAAAGGGGATTGGCTTATTATATTTATTCTTCCATTGATTATTATAATGAAACAGGAGCTTTGGTTGTGAGTGCTGGATTAAATATTAATAAAATTAATCAAGCAATAAAAATAATTTTGCGTGAATTTAAGAAATTAAAAAATATTAAAGTGTCAAAAGTAGAATTAAATAAAATTAAAGAATACTTAAAAGGAAATTTACTTTTAGAAACAGATGATACGGATTTTATTTGTAAGGCAAAAGAAATTTTTCAAACCAATAAATTAAATTTAGCCATAATAAGCCCCTTTGAAAACACAAAACTCTTTTTGCCTTTATTAAAAATTTGATGTAATAATAAATATTATGCAAGAAAAAAATCAGCTTACAATTAATATTTCCTCTTTGACAATTATTAAAATAATATGCAAAAAATAAAAATAGAAATCGCGCTTATTCCTTTGTGTGAAGAGATATATGTTAGCCACGACATAGCAAATTTTATTATTAAACCGATTTTTAATAACTCGTCTGAAAGTCTGTGCGAAAACCTTGGCAGGTTCGAATCCCTCTTGTTTTAACGGTGCAGGTCGACTAATCATCGACCTGCACCGCCCCCTAACTTTTTTTTGATAACTTAAAATTAATATCAACTATTCGAATAATTTTATAAAAAGAAAATATATTTGTAAAATTTTTTTAGCCTTAAAACATTAAAAACTTCTACAATTTATATGATTAAATATATACAAATCGGTTTGGTGATTTTAAAGATTGATATTAAAAAAGAATCAAAAGTCATTAATAATATATTGAAGTCTTTTAAAATTGTGCCAGTTGAAAAAAGTGATGGAGTAATTATTTTTAAGAGGGCAAAAGAAAAGTCCATAATAATTAATGTAAAAAGTCGATCTGTTGTGGTGGCTGGACCAGCACTCGATAATTGTTCCGACCATCTTTTGCCTATTATGATAATGCAAATCATATTTAGATTTGCAGATTTCTTATCTGTTGATAAACCTCAACTTCTTTTGCATGCCTCAACGGCCATATGGTGTGAGAGTAAAGCTATATTATTTGGTGATGATGGAACAAATGTTGGCAAGACAACGGCCTCTATAGAACTGGGTTTAAAAAGTAATGAGTATGTAAGTGATGAGTTTAGTGTATATGATGTTGCCAGTAATGCCATACTTGATTTCTCGACTCTTTCGATACATATACGTGATGAATATTTAGTAGATCTTAACAACCGTGGGATTTTAATTAATAGTAATCCTAAATGTCGCGGACTTTATTCTTTGGGTGATTTTGGTATAAAATCAAGTTTAGAGGCACAACTTTCAATGATTGTTTATCCCAGATTCAGCCTAAAGGCAGAACCAAAAGTAGTTCGTTTATCAGAAAATAAGGCAAGAGCAAATCTTGATATTTTGGCCTTTTCACATATGGCAAAATTTCTTTATCCTAAATATGATCGTGCTAGTTGGATCAAAAGAACAGATAGTACGGAAATTTTTAATATAGAGAAGGATTGTAAGCGATTGGCTTTGAGCAGGAGAGCCTGTACAGACCAAATTTTGCAAAAGGTATCATCTTACTTCATTACATTTCAAACTCCCTCGCAAATAGTTGAGTTAGTTAAACATGCTGTTGCGGTGGAACAAAAGAGGGTTATTAACCATTTATCAGCTAGTGCTGTTGTTTATTTTAAAAATAAAGAGGGTGCAAAAATTCTTTTAATTAAAAAAACTAATGGACGTATTTTTTTACCCAAAGGTCATGTTAATTATGGAGAAAAATCTAGCGACGCTGCTTTGCGAGAAGTTAAAGAGGAAGCAGGACTTAAAAGTGGAATTGTAAAAGGAAAAATCGGTGAATATTCTTACACCTTTACTCCCGAATATGGTTTTGCAACTCACAACAAAACGGTTAGCACATATCTTATAGAAGGTAAGAAAATTAAACTTAAGGCGCTGATAGCCGAAGGCTTTATCGATGCTTTTCTTGTCTCTCCAAATGAAGCAATAAAACTGTGTTCATTTGAAGATGAGAAAAAAATGATTGCCAAAATTTTTAAGTAAATAAATTATGTTTGATGGAAATTTTGCGGAGCTATCTGCTCGCATTAAAAAAAATTAGGTGAAAATTTTGCGTATACTATAGGTGCTGGCAGTTATGGTGTCGGAAAAGATATTTCTATTGATAGTGATATAGACTTCGTGCTTGTTGTTTACAATATTAATTATGGCGAGAAACATAAAATAAACAGCTGTTTTAATGAGCTTATAAATAATTACGCCTTGAAGATTAGTGGCGTCGTTATTAGTAAAAATTTTTTGAATGCAGAAAATCCTAATTTATTAACCATTGATGGCAAAATTATTCAGTCAATTATAGAGGTAAATTTGGGATATCAGCAAATTTTTGGATGTGACGATCACAATAATCTCTTGCCAAAATTTTCAGAATCGCAAATCAAGGAATTTAGCCTTAAAGAGGTAGGAAATCTTTACAATATATATATGAGAATAATGACAAGAGAAAATTTAAACGCTGATGTTTTGGAAAGAGTTTTACATCTCGCAATTATTATTACAAAGCTAACTGTTCAAGCTCTCTATAAAACTTGTGTGACAGGTCAAGATATTTTGGATGAGATTAAAAATAGAATGCCTAATGATGTTGTGACTAGATTTAGCGATATAGTGCGTTTAAAAAATAATCGAGATGAATATAAAACAACAACTACAGATATATTAATTGTTTTTTTTAATTTAATAGATGATCATATAGAATATATATTAGGATTATACACCATAACATATCGTTAGTCACAATAAACATTAAAGTGTCAAAAGTAGAATTAAATAAAATTAAAGAATACTTAAAAGGAAATTTACTTTTAGAAACAGATGATACGGATTTTATTTGGCAAAAGAAATTTTTCAAACCAATAAATTAAATTTAGCCATAATAAGCCCCTTTGAAAACACAAAACTCTTTTTGCCTTTATTAAAAATTTGATGTAAAATAATCAATATAGAAGTTTTTAACTATAAAAAACAATCATATGAAAAACGAAAGAGATACAGAAAATATTGTTAGAGACCATTTTAAAAAATATTCGGATGATATTATTTTGGAAGAACAATCTTCTAAAAATTTGAAAATTCAAAAATTATTAAATACTGCCTCTAAAAGTGGAAACGGAAAAGGTTTTCCGGAATTTATTATTCAGTACAAAAATAATTCAGATCTTTTAATTGTTGTTGAATGTAAATTTGATATTTTAAAACATCAAAGTGAAACAAAAAAAGAAGCAAAAGATTATGCTGTTGATGGAGTTTTGTTATATTCATCTTATTTAGCAAAAGATTATGATGTGATTTCAATTGCGGTTAGTGGTGCTGATATTAAAGAATTAAAAGTCTCACATTTTTTACAAATGAAAGGAGAAAAAAATTCTGTTGAAATTTTTTCAAATAAATTATTATTAGCGAAAGATTATTTAGAAGGTTATATAAAAAGTCCTGAAAAGTTTCGGCAAGATTTTAATAATCTTTTAGATTTTTCAAAAAAACTTAATGATAATTTACATTTGCATAAAGTTAAAGAAAGCGATCGAGCATTATTACTTTCTTGTGTTTTAATTGCTCTGGAAAATAAATCTTTTGAAGATGGATATAAAACTTATACTAACCCAAAACAATTATCAGAATTTTTATTAACCACTGTTAGAAATGAATTTGAAAACGGAAAAATTGGAGAAAAAAAACTTGCTATTTTAGATCAAAAATTTTCTTTTATAAAAACAGATACAAGTCTTTCAAATAAGCACAATGTTTTGCTTGAAATAATTACAGACATAAATGAAAATATAAAAGATTTTATAAAAAATCATAAATATCTTGATGTGCTTGGGCAACTTTATGTAGAATTTTTACGATATGCAAATAGTGATAAAGGTTTAGGAATAGTTTTGACTCCACCGCATATCACAGAATTTATGACAGAAATTGTTGAAGTAAATAAAGATAGTATTGTTTATGATAATTGCACTGGAACTGGTGGTTTTCTTGTGTCATCTATGAATTTAATGATTAAAGATGCAAAAGGTGATAAAGAAAAAGAAAAAGAAATAAAAACAAAACAATTAATTGGTGTTGAATATCAAGCAGATATTTTTGCTCTTGCTTGTTCAAATATGTTTATACATCAAGATGGAAAAACAAATATTTTTCACGGAAGTTGTTTTGATGAAAAAATTATTAAACAAGTTAAAAATTCTAAACCAACAGTCGGCTTGCTCAATCCTCCTTATAAATCAGATAAAAAAAATGATATAGATGAATTTGAATTTATTTTAAATAATTTGGATTGTTTAGAACAAGGAGGAAAATGTGTTGCAATTGTTCCGATGCAAAGTGCATTAGCTCAAACAGGAAAAGTTTATGAATGGAAAGAAAAAGTTTTAGAGAAGCATACTCTGGAAGCAGTTTTTTCAATGCCAGATGAATTATTTTTTAATTCAAAAGTAAATGTTGTTTCTTGTATTATGGTTTTTACAGCAAAGAGACCTCATCCTGCAGAAAAGAAAACTTATTTTGGATATTATAAAAACGATGGTTTTGTAAAAAGAAAAAATAAAGGAAGAATTGATTTATTTGAAAATTTTAAAAATAAAATAAAAAAAGAATGGATAGTAAATTTTCAAAATCACGAAAATATTGCAGGGCTTAGTGTAAATAAAGTCGTAAAAGCAAACGACGAATGGTGTGCCGAAGCTTATATGGAGACGGATTATTCAAATATTTCAAAAGAGGATTTTGAGAAAGATGTTCGTAATTATTTAGCCTTTGAAATAGCAAATAATATTTTTATTAATAAAAATATTTTAAAATCTAGTATTTCAAAAAATGAAAATATTAAATTAAATATAAAAAATTGGAAAAATTTTAATTTAATAGATTTGTTTGAAATTACTGGAAGTAAAACAACTTCCATTTTAGATTTAGAAGAATATGGAAAAGGAGAATATCCTTTTATTACTACACAAGCAACTAATAATGGAGTGAGAGGTTTTTATGATTTTTTTACAGAAGAAGGGAACATTTTAACTATTGATAGTGCTGTTATAGGATATTGTTCATTTCAAGAAAAAAGATTTTCAGCAAGTGATCATGTAGAAAAATTAATACCAAAATTTGAGTTGAATAAATATATTGGTTTATTTTTAACAACAATTTTAAATATGGAACAATATCGATATAATTATGGAATAAAAGCTAGTCAAACAAGATTAAAAGAAAGGATTATAAAACTCCCATCAAAAAATGAAAAACCTGATTGGGAATTTATGGAAAATTATATAAAATCTTTATCTTATTCATCTAATTTATAATTTTTATTTATATTTATGCAAGAAAAAAATCAGCTTACAATTAATATTTCCTCTTTGACAATTATTAAGGTAATTGGAATTTTTTTAATTTTTGGATTTTTGTATTTAATTCGCGATGTAATACTTGTTGTCGTTGTTTCTATTATTTTGGCAGCAGCTCTTAATCCGTTAGTTAATTATTTTCAAAGAAAAAAAATTCCGCGAATTATATCAATTTCTGTTATTTATCTTGTAATATTTTGTGTTATATTTTTTATTATTGTTTTAATTGTTCCAGTAATATTTGATCAAATTAATCAAGCAGTAGAAAATTTTCCTCAATGGAAAGGGAAAGTAGCAGAAATGTTTGCTATTGTTCAACAATATTCTAATATAGATAACTTTACTTCAACTTCTAAAGAATTTTTATCTCAGGATTTAAATAAAAACATAGTTCAAATAGGACAAAATATATTTTTCAGAGTTATAGATATTTTTGGAGGTTTAGTTACTTTTATTTTTGTTTTAATTATGATTTTTTATTTATTGCTTGAAGTAAAAGCAATGAAAAAAATTATTCAATCCATTGTGCCTGACAAATTTCAATCTTATACTTTGCAGCTTTTTTCTCAAGTGCAAAATAAAATAAGTCTTTGGTCGCGCGGGCAATTAATTTTATGTTTATCAATAGGTCTTTTTAGCTATATTGGGCTTTTAATTTTGGGTGTTAAATATGCCTTATTATTAGCTTTAATTGCTGGAATTAGTGAATGTATCCCATATTTCGGTCCTATCATAGGAGCTATTCCTGCTATATTTTTAGCTTTTACTCAATCTCCTGTTACAGCTTTATTGGTAATTGCTTTGTATTTTATTATTCAACAATTAGAAAATCATATCCTGGTTCCTAAAATAATGGGTAAAATTGTGGGATTAAACCCAGTATTGGTTATTATTGTTGTTTTAATTGGCGGGAAATTATATGGTCCTATTGGAATGTTATTAGCCATTCCTATTGCTACCACTTTATTTATTTTGATAAAAGATTTTTTTGAATTAAAAAAAGAAGAGGATAAAAAACAGCAGATTATTAATTAAGAGTATAAAAATTCTATTTTATTTTATTAATTTTGGTATTTTTAAAAACCTGATCATTTTAAAGGTTTAAAGTTATAATTTAAAATTTATAATTTATATTGTGTTAACACAGTGGAGTGAAAGAGAGAATAAAGATGAGATAATAGGAAGAGAACAAGTATTTGTTTTTTAATAACATTCTGATTTCTTGTAATTACCAATAATGCTGTCGCGAATTGGAACTTCATCTTTTATAAATCCTTCTTCCCAAAAAATTACGCAATCTTTATTTTCATTATGACAGTTTCTACCTAAAAAAAGTTCGTTATTTTTCATATACACCCATCCACAATTATAATCTTTAGAAACTGCTTTTATTGTTTTTTCCCCTGTATATTTTTGAGGATTACTTATCTTAATCAGAGAAACTTCTTTTACACCAATTACTTTTTTGTCCTTAGCAATACAAATTTTTTCACTTAATTCTTCTGCTCTTATTGTTACTCCGGTACAATTTTTATAAGGTTCACCACATGCACAATAAATAGTTGCGAGAGGTCCTCCATAATTTCCACAATCTCTTCTACAAAAAGTAATATCTCCCCAATCAGGTACTTCCCTTTGTTGCATCTTCAACGGTTCCGTTCGGATCATTGCAATTCCTTTCATTTCATTTTTTACAAGAGCGGGGTTGATTGAATTAAGGATAAACCAAGAACCAAGAGCTAAAACTAAACCGATTAAAGAATTTGTAATCATTGTTTTTGCGGAATCTAATTGACCTTGATTACCCATGGCAGTCATCCATCTGACTCCGGCAATCATAATCATTATTACCGCCAATATCGTCGCTAAAATAATAATAAATTTATAAATTGCAGAAATATATTGTGAAATATTTGTTTGCCCTTTTTCATCATAACCGGGAATTTCTACTTGTAAAGTAGATCCTTTTGGAGTCATATAACATTTTCCATATGGAGACTGGCATGGTGATGAATTTTCTTTAAAAACATTAGGTGAAATACACTCACTTTTTTGCCAACAAATAGTAGGAATTTTAGCTAATTTTTTTGCTTCTGCTTTTATCATTGTTTCTTTTCTAATTTTTTCTTGTTCTATTCGAGCTTCTGATTGTGGGCTTGGTGTTACTGGTTGAGTATTTATTTTTTCCATCATTGAGATATTGAAACAATCAGGAACTCCTATACAAATTTTTCCTTTTTCAAAAGATTGATTTTCAATGTTTGGACACAAATTTAATGCATTAACTAATTCACATTGAAAACTTCCATTAGACAAGGTTTTTACACAACAACCATTTTCTGGATTTGTTGTCTTAAATGTTGGTAAAGGCGATGAAGAAACATTATCAGTCCATTGACATGATGTAATAGTAGCAGTACTACCTTTACCACTAAGACCTAATTTAGCTTTTATGTCTTCCGTAGCATTTTTTTGAATGTAGTCTTTAGTACAATTATTTTCAGTCTTTATCGTGGATATTGGAACATTTATTATTCCAAGACAATCATAATTTTGGAAATTTCCTTTGTAATTTTCACATAAATTTTCAAAATTTGTTTTTTGTTCTGTTGTAAAAAATAATCCCATAGTACCTTTCGCAAAAATAGTAGTAGTTATATTTCCATTACATTGACAATTACCTCCTTCTGCTTTAACAGATAAAACAGAAAAAGAAGAAAATAAAAAAACCATTACGAATATTTGGCAGAAAATTATTACCATAGGGGCGTATTGCAATACGCCTTTGCATAATTTTATTTTTTTATTTTGTTTTGTCATAAAAAGTTTTAATATAAAATGTTTTCTTTGATGAATTTTGTAATATTTTCTGCTGCTTCAAAAGCTTTTTTGGTGTTTTCTTTTTTTACTTCTATCCAATGAACTGGGTAACGACTTGGTATATAATATTTATTTATTTCTTTACATTCTAATTCAAATTCTTTAAATTTTAAATTAATTTTTTTACATTCTTCTATTAAAAAAGCTAAATCATGAGTTTTTTGAGGAATTTTTCCTTTAGCAATTAAGTAGCCTTTTAAATATTTCTCAATAGCTTGATGAAACAAAAAACATATTTGAGCATAATATTCATCCTTATCTTCAAAGCTGGATTTAGCAAACCCAAAATCATTATCAGCAATTTTAAACCATTCTTTTGCCTTAATTAAATTTTTATTATTCATAAATAATTTTTCCTTTTTGAATTATTTCTTTAAAAAAGAAATCTTCTAAAGCAAGGCGTTTTTTTATTTCTTTAGGAGTAAAAACAAGAATATCTATTGGCGTTTTATGATTAATTAATTTATTTACATCGTCAAGTCTGTCGAAAAAATTTTTTTTTGTTTTTTTGATAATAAATAAATCAATATCACTATTTTTTTTAAAATCACCTTTAGCACAAGAACCATAAAGAATTATTTTTTCTGATTTATATGGTTCGAGATCTTTGATAATTTGTTTTAAATTTTTTTGAAGTTTTTGTTTTGTCATAAATTGTATTTCGTATGGGCGTATTGTAATACGCCCCCTACATAATTTTATTTGTTTTTTATTTCTTGGGCGTACGCAAGGGTACGCCCCTACAAATCCCTAACCTCTAAAACCTAAAACCTAATTCATGGTACGCCCCTACGGAATTTAATTATAAATTTTTTGGATTATTTCTGTCAAATTCCCATTTCAAAAAATTGTTAAAAATATATTCGTGAATTTTATTTAATGATTTTTCATCACGAATAATATGTTCAAAATAATTCCGTTGCTATAATTTCCCCATATATTTATTTTTTGATTTATAAATATTTAAACACCTATTTGCAACTAATGATTTATAATTTTGAAAATCCTTCTTCCATAAAGTCTCCCTGATAAGGGAGATTTAGAGGGTTTCTTAATTTCTGAAATCCCCCAACCCCCTTTATCAAGGGGGCTTTTAAGAGGTTTGCTTCTCTCTTTGTCCCCTGATAAGGGGGATTTAGAGGGTTTCTTTCTTATGAAATCCCCCAACCCCCTTTATCAAGGGGGCTTAATTAATTTCCCTAACCGTGAGGAAATGCTTCTGCAAATTATTCTTTAATCAGAAATTTAGTAATTAATATTTTCAGAAAAAATAATTTAAACAAAATACAAGAAACAATTGAAAAATGTACAAATAATGTAAACTTTATGATGTCATTATTTTAGAACAGCCCAACCGTGGGGCTTGCCCCTGCCCTAATTACAGGGCGACCGCAAGGGTACGCCCCTACGGATGCGTCAATAATTATTATTCCGTGAATATGGTTGGGCATTACAATAAATTTGTCTAATATTATATTTGGAAAATGATTTGGGATTTCCAACCAATCTTTTTTTACAATTTTGCCGTATTCATTTAAAATCATTTTTTCATTTTCAATTTTTCCAAACAAACATTCATGATTTTGCGTACAAATTGTGATGAAATATACGCCATTTTGCGAATAATCATATTCTTTTAATCTAATTGATCGACGATGATGGATTTCGGAATTGTATTGCATAACAATTTGCGTTTCGTAGGGGCGAAACCACGTTTTCGCCCTGTGGGCGATTACATAGAATCGGCCTACGGGATTTCCCAAGGTTCGATTTCTGCATTTAAACAATCTTCCAAAATTTATAATTTAAAATTTCTTATGTTTTCGTGTTTTCGTGTTTATTTTGTTTTGTCATAATATTAATTTCCAAAAGATTTAATCCATTTTTTAATGCTAGAAACCATTTGTTTAATATTTAAAAGATTTGAAAAAGAAAATTTATTATGTTTTTGTTGGGCTTGGCTTCCCCATAAAACCAAACCCAAGGCAGTAGAAAATTCTGGATCATTAATTTTATCTACAGAAGTAAAAATATTTTCTTGTGAAGTATCTATAGATGCTGGTAAACGAAATTCTTTTTTTGCTAATTCAACTATTCCTGGTAATTTTGCTCCACCTCCAGTTAAAATAACTCCTGCTGGTAATTTTCCATCTCTATTAATTTTTTTAAATTCTGCATTAATCATTCTAAAAATTTCTTCTACTCTTGCTTCAATAATATTGGCAATATATTTTTTTGAAACTGCTTCTTTTTCATTATCATCAAATTCGTTTAAATTAATTTTTTCTTCTTTTTTAAATTGATCTGGCAAGGCAGTGCCATAAGTTAATTTAATTTTTTCCGCAAGATCAATTGATATTCTTAATCCAATAGCAATATCAGAGGTAATATGATCGCTACCTATTGGTAAAACTCCACAAGTAATTAAATCTCCTTCTTCAAAAATAATAAAACTAGTGGTTGCTCCGCCTAAATTTATTACAGCCACACCCAATTCTTTTTGTCTTTTATTTAATACGGCTTCGCTGGTAGCTAAAATAGAAAAAACCAAATCATTAACATTAATGCCAGTTCTATTTATGCATTTGGTTAAATTTTTAATTGGTGAACTAAGTCCTTCAATAATTTGCGCGTCAACTTCTAATCTTATACCACTCATTCCAATAGGATCTTTAATTCCAGTTTGGCGATCAATGGTAAAAGTTTGAGGGATAATATGTAAAATTTCATAATTCGGTGGAGTAATTACTGTTTGAGCAGCATTAATTACTCTTTCTATATCATTTTCCTCAACTTCTCCATTGGCTTTAGCAATTGCCACGACTCCATGACTAGGCTGAGAGATTATATGACTGCCAGAAATTCCTACAAAAGCATGTTCAATAGGCGTTCCTGTTATTCTTTCTGTTTTTTCTAAAACAGAAGAAATACTAGAAACAGCATCCTCAATGTTAGTGATTACCCCTCGGTTCATTCCATTATTTGGGCCTTCAATAGCGCAGATAATTTGAATTTGTTCATTAATATCAAATTGTCCAATAACTATGCGGATACTAGATGAGCCAATATCAATTCCTGTAATAATTTTTTGTTGCATAAATTTAATAGCTGTTAGCTTTAAAAATTAATTTTTAGATTTTGTAATTATTATACTCTTGTTTTAAAGAAACACAATATTTAAAATCTTTAATTTAAAATCTTTAATTTATAATTTATAATTTATAATTTCATAAAGTATGGTCCTAAAATAAGTAATCCAATAATTATGGCACAGATGGAAGCAATTAAAACTGTTGCAGCCATAATATCTTTGATGTCTTTTATATAATCATGAATACGCGGTTTTAAAATATCAGAAAGTCTTTCAAAAATAGTATTAATTAATTCTAAAATTAAAACAGCGGCTATAACTAAAATTAAAGCGACTTTTTCTAAATTTCTAGTTGGGAAATAAAACATTAAAAAAATAACAATAAAAGAAACACATAATTGAATTTTAAGATTTTGTTCCCAAATCAATGCATTTTTTAATCCTCTAAAAGAATGTTCAAAACTTTTTAAAAATTTTTTAAAATAAAAAACCATAAGATGAGTAATCAGTAATATGAAAAATATTTTTTTTGATTTTTACTTGTTACTGATTACGGATTACTTGTTACTATTAAAATTTTCTTTTCCATTTTTCTCATTTTTCCCCAGTCTTTTTCTGTTTCATGATCATATCCTAATAGATGTAATATACTATGAATTAAAATTATTTTCAATTCTTGAGAAATGCTATGTTTAAATATTTTTGCTTGTTTTTTTATTTTTTGATAATAAATAAAAATTTCTCCAAAATTAGTTTGTGTTTTTTCTAATTTCCAAAATCCAAAACTTAAAACATCTGTTGCTTTATTTATTTTTCGATATTGTTTATTTAATTGTTTAATTTTTTTTTCTCCAACAAAAATAATAGAGACTTCTATTTTTTCTTTAAACTTTATTTTTTGAACAATTTTTTGAACAATTTTTTCAATCGCTTTTTTATTTATTTTTTGTTTGGTTTGATTATAAATTTCTATCATAAATTAGCTTTCTAGCTTTTAGTTTCTTAGAATTTTCTAAAAGCTAAAAGTTAATTTTCTGGTGGGATTTGATAATAATTTAAAATAAATTCTGCTATTTTACTAAAAATAGGAGCCACAGAAACCGAAGCATCTACTGCATGTGGTTTGTCTAATTTAACTATAATAGCAAAACGAGGATTATCTACTGGCCCGAAGCCAATAAAAGTTTGAATTGTTTCATTAGAATAACCTTTTTTGTCTTTGGCTGAAACTTGAGCCGTGCCTGTTTTGCCAGCTAAATAATAATTTTTTACTCCAGCGTTTTTTCCGCATCCTTTTTTTACCACAGAAGTTAACATACCACTTAAAAGTATAGCTGTTTTTGGAGAAATAACTTGTTTTATTATTTGTGGATTTGTTTTAAATTCTTCATTGTCATTTTTTATAATTTTATCCACGAGATAAGGTTTCATTAATTGTCCTTGATTGGCAATAGCTGAAAAAGCGGTGACTAATTGGATAGGAGTAGTAGAAATTCCTTGTCCAAAAGAAGCCGTGGCAGTATAAAGTTTACCTTTTTTATTTAATGAATTAATATTTCCAGAATTTTCGCTGGGCAAAGTAATTCCAGTTAATTTTCCAAAACCAAAATCTTCAATATATTTTTTAAATATATTATTTTCTATTTTATGAGCAACAAAAATAGCTCCTGTATTAAGAGATTTTTCTAAAATTCCAGTCATTGTTTGTTTTCCATATGTTTTATCGTTATAATTTTTAATAGTGTACCCCCCAATTTTTACTTGTCCGGTATCTATATAAGTTGTTTCAGGTGTAATTTTATTTGTGTCTAATCCAATTGCCATAGTGATAGCTTTAAAAACAGAACCGGGTTCATATTGATCAAAAACAGCTAAATTATTAAAAGTATTAACATCTTTATTTTCATTATATTTATTAGAATCAAAATCCGGTAAATTACATAGAGCTAAAATTTTTCCTGTTTGTGGTTCCATAACAATGGCGGTTCCTTTTTCGGCTTTATATTTTTCAAAGCCATTTTTTAATTCTTGGCAAGTGGTAAATTGAATCGCTTCATCTAAAGTTAAAACAATTGATTCTCCGTCTTTTGGTTTTTGAGTTATTGATTCTGAGGTAGCAATAAGACTACCTTCAGCTCCTTTTTTTGCTTTTAAAAATCCCTTTTCTCCTTTTAATTGTTTTTCAAAATATTCTTCAATTCCATATTGTCCAATTTGTTCATTTTTTTTAAAACCCACAAATCCCAAAATATGGCTAAAAAGATTATTATGAGGATAAAAACGAACAGTTTCGGTGGTAAATTTAATGCCTTTTAAATTAAATTCTTTAATTTTTTTCATTTCTTCTTCACTTAAATAATGCTTAATGGGTTCATATAAATCGTTTTTTTTAGAAAGACGTAAAAGAATTTTTTCTTTTTCTTTTTTAATTTCAATTATTGAAGATAATTTTTCAAATGTTTCTTCTGGGTTTTCTATATTTTTAGGAATAGCGTAAATTAAATATAGGTCACGATTAGTTGCGATTGGATATAGTTCATTTGTTGTTTTTTTTTGAATTAATATTTCTCCTCTTTTTGGATAGGTTTCTTGATAAATTTGGTGAATATCTGCAGAGAGTTCTTTATAAAAATTATGTTGTAAAATTTGTAAAATAAATAAACGAATAATAATTAATCCAGCAAAAATAAAAAAAATTACCATTAAAAAGGTAATTCTATTGAATTTTTTTAAATTTTTCCTTTGTAAATTCATAACATAAAAAAAATAAGTTCGTTAGAATTTCCTAAAAGCTATTTTGCTACAGCTATTTCACCAGTTTCTTTTAAATATTTTGCATTATTAGTTTTTACCATTTTTAATTCTTCGCTGGCTTGTTCAATTTTTGAAACAGCTTGTAATTGCAAAAATTCTATTTCTAATTGTTTATTATCTTTTTTTAATTCTTCTATTTGTTTTTTAAAATCAGTAATTTTTAATCCGCTTATAGCTAAGCTATTAGTTTGTATTAAATAAAAAAATCCCATAAAAATAATTGAAACTAAAATAATTTTTCTTGTTATTTTAGATGTAGATTTTATTGTTTTTTGTTTTGTGGGTTTTAAAACAGACATAAAAGAAGTTTAAAATTTAAAGTGCAAAGTTTAAAGTTAATGTCTTAATTTTATTAATTTTGTTTTAAATTTTCTAAAAACTAAAAGTTAAAAAGCTAATTTTTCTGCTACTCTCATTTTTGCGCTACGGCTACGCGGATTTTTTTTTATTTCTTCAAAAGTTGGGACAATTATTTTCTTAGTGATAATTTTTAAAGTTGTTTTGTGATTACAAATACATTGAGGAAATTCAGAAGGACAAATACAATTTTTTGATTCTTGTTTAAAGAATTGTTTAACAATTCTGTCTTCTAAAGAATGAAATGAAATTACGCAAATTTTTCCTTTTGGTTCTAAAATTTTTATTGCTTGCGGTAAAACTTGTTTTAAATTTTCTAGTTCATTATTAACGATAATTCTTAATGCTTGAAAAACTTTTGTTGCTGGATGAATATAATGTTTAGCGTTAAATTTTGAATTTTTAGTTTTTAGTTTTGAAATTTTATAAATTAAATCTGCTAATTGTTTTGTTGTGTAGATTTTTTGTTTTTTTCTTTCTTGTATTATTATTTTAGCAATGTAACGAGAATATTTTTCTTCCCCATATTTCCAAAAAATATTTGCCAATTCTTTTTCTGGATAAGTATTAATAATTTTTTCTGCTGTTAAATCTGTATCTAATTTATTAAATCGCATATCAAGAAATTCATCTTTTTGAAAACTAAATCCACGTTCATCTTCTTCGAGTTGACGACTTGAAAATCCAAGATCTAAAAGAATTCCATGAAATTTTATTTGCCAGAAGGCGGATTGAAATTTAGCATCAGAACGTAATTGATCAATAATTTTTCCCAAATTAGCAAAATTATCATTGATTAAAATTAATCTTTCCTTGGCTTCGAATTTTTTTATATTTAAATCAATTCCGACAACTATTCCATTTGGTTTATTTTTTTTCAATATTGCCATTGTGTGTCCGCCATCACCAAAAGTGCAATCAATAAAATTTTGATTGGGTTGAATATTTAGATTTTCTATAACTTCATTTAAAAGAACAGGAATATGCATAAAGACAAAAGTAATAAGCAACACGTAATAAGTAATAAGTAAAAAGAATTATAAATTAATACGGGTAAATTCAAAATAATTTTTTGTCTGATTACTCGTTATGGAGTACTTGTTACTGGTTACTTTTTTTAAAGTTCTTCCATAGCTTCGGCAATGCTTTCGCTAGTTTTTTCTGTATTGGTTTTATATTTTTCCCATTTTTCTTCATCCCAAATTTCTAAACGATTGAATAATCCAGCTATAACCGCTTTCTTTTTAATTCCCGCATATTTTCTTAAATAATCAGGAAGGATTATTCTTCCTTGTTTATCTAGTTGAACATCCATTGCTCCAGCTAACATTAATCTTGAAAAAGCTCTAGTGTTTGCTTTAGAAATAGAAAGTTTAGAAAGTTTATGAGCCAAGCTTTTCCATTCTTCTAATGTATATAAAAATAAACAATCATCTAACCCTCGAGTAATTACAATACCTTCAGTTAGTTCAGAACGAAATTTAGTTGGAATAGCCATTCGTCCTTTTTCATCAATTGTATGAAAATATTCTCCAATGAACATAAAATAGAAATTAGTTTTTTAGGTTGCACTTTGCAGAATTTTTTACAAACTAATTAAAGTTATCCACTGTTTTTGGGGTTATCCCCACTTTTATCCACAATATTCCATTACACATACATTGTACTCCATTTTTTTCCATAGTTCAACATAATAAGCTGTGGAAAAAGTAAAAAGGAATAAAATTGGATTAAAAGAGATAATTAATTGGTTATTTTATTGCTTTTATGGGATAAAAAATTTGACATTTTATTTTTTTTATTTAATTATTGTTTTAATAGAGTCTATATATTAAGGAGTTTAGTTTTTTTATTTTTCGTTTATTATGCAATTTGTAAAAGTTTTAATAATTTTAATTATTGTTATTTTATTGATAATAGGCATTGGATTAGGAAATTATTATTATCAAATTTCCACATCAGTAGCTATAAAAGCGCTTCCAAAAGAATTTGTTATTAAAAAAGGAGAAGGAGTCAATGAAATTAGCCAAAATTTAAAAGATCAAAAATTAATTAGAAGTATGTGGGATTTTGAGGTTTATATTTGGCAAAAAAAATTAGGAAAAAAATTTCAAGCTGGAAATTATCTTTTGTCTTCTCAGATGAACATAAAAAAAATTGTTCAAATTTTAATTTCTGGACAAATTATTCCTAATCAAACAACAATCAAAATTATCGAGGGCTGGAATTATAAAGAAATTGCAAAATATTTAAAAAATATTTTTTCTACAGATAAAAATACAGATTCATTAATTTGGGAAGAATTTTTTTTTACAGAAATATATGATTCTTCATGGCTAAAAAAATATTCGTTTTTAGCTGATAATCCTTTTTTAAATGAAAATAATAGAAATTTTTCTAAATTAATCGAATTAAGAACGCTTAAAAATTATCCTTTTGCGGTTATTCCATTAGAAGGTTATCTTTTTCCTGACACGTATCAAATTTATAAAGACGCTTCTGAATATGATATTATAAAAAAAATGTTGGATAATTTTGATAAAAAATTATCTAGTCAAATGAGAGAAGATATTAAAAAACAAAATAAAACAATTTTTGAAATTATTACATTAGCCAGTATTATTGAGAAAGAAGTGCCCAATAACAATGACAGAAAAATTGTCGCAGGAATTTTTTATAAAAGACTAAAAGAAGGAATGCGTTTAGAATCTTGCGCCACAATAAATTATATTTTGGGCAATGATAAAAAACAATTGAGTTTTGAGGATACACGCGTGGAATCTCCATACAATACTTATCTTAATAAAGGTTTACCTTCAGGACCTATTAGCAATCCGGGACTATCAGCGATTAATGCGGCAATATATCCGCAAGAAACAGATTATTTATTTTTTCTATCAAAACCAACAGGCGAGACGGTTTTTAGTAAAACGCTTAAAGAGCACAATCAAAATAAAAGAAAATGGCTTAAGAAATTATAAATTTTGAATTATAAATTTTAAATTAATTAAGAAATTATAAATTTTGAATTATAAATTTTGAATTATGCAAAAAGAAATTTCAGAAAATAAAAATTGGAAATCTATTTTTATAGAATTTATTCAAATGGCCTTGATTGCTTTAGCCATTGTTATTCCTATTAGATATTTTTTGATTCAACCATTTTATGTTAAAGGCGCTTCAATGGAACCAAATTTTCACAATCACGAATATTTAATTGTGAATAAAATTATTTACCGATTGGGTAATCCGCAAAAAGGCGATGTAATTGTATTTAAATATCCAAAAAGTCTCAATGATTATTATATTAAAAGAGTTATTGGTTTACCCGAAGAAAGAGTAAAAATTATTAATAAAGAAATTACTATTTATAATAAAGAAAATCCTAATGGAAAAATTTTTGATGAAAATAAATTTCTTCCTGAAAAATATAAGGTTGAAAAAAGTATTGATATTACTTTAGGAAAAGATGAATATTTTGTTATGGGCGATAATCGAGGGCATAGTTTTGATTCTAGCGCCGAAGGTTTTGGCTCATTAGAACGAAAATTTATTGTAGGAAAAACATGGATTAGGGCTTGGCCGTTTAATAAATTTACAATTTTTGGAAATTAGTTTATAATATTTTTACTTTTTACTTTTTACTTTTTACTTTTTACTTTTGATTTATAATTTAAAATTTATAAATCAAAATTTCTTTTTTTGTGTCTATACGAAAAAAAACTTGGTTAACATTTTGCGGTATTTTAATTCTAACTGGTTTAGCTGGGGTTGTTGTTTGGCCAGGAGGACCAGATATTAAAATTGGAAAATATTTTAAAGAATTAAAATATCACCTTGGCTTAGATTTACAAGGCGGGGCTCATTTAGTTTATGAAACTGATGTTTCGAAAATTCCTTTACAAGAACGAGAAGCAGCGGTTTTGGCGGCTCGTGATGTAATTGAAAAAAGAATTAATGTGTTTGGAATTTCCGAACCAATTGTTCAGGTGACCAAAGTAAAAGAAAATAAAAGAATCATTGTTGAATTGCCGGGAATTAAAGATGTAAATCAGGCAATTGGAATGATTGGTCAAACTCCTATTTTAGAATTTAAAGAACAAGACAATACACCAGCGCCTGTATTAACTGAAGAGCAAAAAAAAGAAATAGAAGTATATAATGCGATTGCTCAAAAAAAAGCTGAAGATGTTTTGCAAAAAGTTTTAAAGCATGAGGATTTTTCAAATTTAGCGAAAGAATTTTCTGATTGTCCAAGCAAAGAAAAGGGAGGGGACTTGGGATGGTTTAGTAAAGGGATGATGGTGCCTGAATTTGAAGAAGCAGTTTTTGCTTTAAAAAAAGATGAGATAACCCAAAAATTAGTAAAAACAGATTTTGGTTATCATATTATCAAAAAGACTGACGAAAGAGAAACAATAAAAAATAAAGAAAAAATTCAAGAAATAAAAACTAGTCATATTTTAATTAAAACTAAATCAGAAAGAGATTATATTCCTTATAAAGATCCTTGGAAATATACAGGCTTGACTGGAAAACAATTAAAAAAATCATATTTAGAATTTAACAATAATACTAATGAACCTCAGGTGGGCATAGAATTTAATAATGAAGGGAAAAAATTATTTGGAGAAATTACAAAAAGAAATATTAAAAAACCAGTGGCAATATTTTTAGATGGAGTGCCTATTAGTACGCCGGTTGTTAATGAAGCAATTACTTCAGGACAAGCAATAATTTCAGGAAATTTTTCCTTACCAGAAGCGCAAGAATTAATTAAACGTCTCAATGCAGGCGCTTTGCCTGTACCCATTAAATTAATTAGTCAACAAACTATTGGTCCTAGTTTGGGAAAAATTTCTATTGATGAAAGTTGCAAAGCCGGAAAAATTGGATTAATTTTAGTTGCTTTGTATATGATTTTATTTTATCGTTCCAAAGGATTTTTGGCCGTTTTAGCATTAGGAATTTATACGATAATTGTTTTAGCGATATTTAAATTAATTCCAGTTACTTTAACTTTAGCTGGCATTGCTGGTTTTATTTTATCTATTGGAATGGCGGTGGATGCCAATATTTTAATTTTTTCAAGAATCAGAGAAGAATTAAAAGCGGGCAAACCGCGCGATTTAGCAATTGAAGAAGGATTTAAACGCGCCTGGCTTTCAATTCGCGATAGCAATGTTTCAACATTAATTACTTGTTTTATTCTTTTTTGGTTTGGAACAAGTATGATTCGAGGGTTTGGAATTACTTTAAGCATCGGTGTTTTAGTGAGTATGTTTTCAGCTATTACAATCACAAGAACATTATTAAAATTAACAACCCTAATAAAATTAAAACCGCAAAAAATAAAAACATAGAAACATTTGACAAACTAAAATAATTTTAAATTTTATTTATTATTATCCAATGTGCTAATGTCGGAAGTTCAACTCTTGACACTCAGTGCGCGATGACGTTTTTTTTAAAAAAATACACAGGTTGAACCCGTGTAATAGCTATAAACTAAAAATTTATTTTTATGAATATAATAAAACATCAAAAAATTTATTTTTTCATTTCAAGCGCGTTGGTAATTATTAGTATTGCTAGTTTAATTTTTTGGCAATTAAAGCCTAATATTGATTTTACTGGTGGAACTTTAATGGAAATAGAATTTAAAAATAGTAGACCGACCGTAGAACAAATTAAAGAAAAAATTAATACTTTAAATCTTGGAGAGGCAAGTGTTCAACTAACAAACACAAAAGGTGTAATTATTAAAACAAAAAGCATTGAGGAGGAAATGCATCAACAAATAATTACAAAGTTGCAAGAAATTTCGCCAGAAAATAAAATTGAAGAAAAAAAATTTGAATCAATTGGACCGACAATTGGTAAAGAAACAAAAGAAAAAGCGATACATGCCACAATAATAGCGCTTATTATTATTATTATTTATATTGCTTGGGCGTTTAGAAAAATTTCCAAACCAATTAGTTCGTGGAAATATGGTTTAATTGCCATTATTGTTTTGGTTCATGATATTATTATTACTTTGGGTGCTTTTTCATTAATGGGACATTTTTTAGGGATTGAAATAGGAGCTACTTTTATTATTGCGCTATTAACTATTTTAGGATATTCAAACCATGATACAATTATTATTTTTGATCGTTTAAGAGAAAATCTTTTAAAATCAAAAGGCAAGGATTTTGAAGACACAGTAAATATTAGCATAAATGAAACCATTGTTCGCTCTATAAATACTTCTTTAACTGTTTTATTATCATTATTTGCTGTTTTCTTTTTTGGTGGCGCTTCAGTTAGAGATTTTATTTTGGCTTTGATTATTGGAATTACTGCAGGGACTTATTCTTCTATTTTTGTCGCTTGTCCGACATTGGTTGTTTGGGAAAGGATTAGAATGAGTAATAAAATAAAATAGTTTATTTAAAATCAAAATTTTATGAGATTTTCTCGTTATTTTTTAAAAACTTCAAAAACCGTATCTAATGATGATAAAATTATCTCATCAAAATTACTCAAACAAGGCGGGTTTATTTCTGAATCCGTTGCTGGTCGTTATTATTTTTTACCAATTGGACATTTAGTTCAACAAAAAATAATGCAAATTATTAAAGAAGAAATGGATAATACTGATTATCAAGAAATGATCACACCTATTTTACATCCATTAGAATTATGGGAAGAAACTAATCGAACAAGCTCAGCTGGTTTTGAATTAATGAAAGTAAAAGATCGTCGAGGCGCAGAATTTGCGTTAGGCGGAACAGCAGAGGAAATGTTTGTGGACTTAATTCGTCAATTTAAATTAAGTTATCGTGATTTGCCAATTCGTCTTTACCAATTTTCTCCAAAATTTCGTGATGAATTGCGAGCTCGTGGAGGATTATTACGCGTTCGTGAATTTATAATGAAAGATGGATATTCTTTTCATCGCGATGAAGAGGATTTTAAGATTGAATATGAAAAAATGAAAAAAGTTTATTTTAGAATTTTTGAACATTTGGGATTAAAAACTGAAATTGTAGAATCTGATAATGGTTATATTGGTGGAGAATATTGTCATGAATTTGTTGTTGAATCAGAAATTGGCGAGGATAAATATTTTATTTCTGAAAATAAAAATTATGTTAGCCAAGAAGACACTGCTCTTTTTAAAAAAGAAGATAAGAATAGCAATGAAAAATTATTAGCGCTCATAGAAGTTAGAGCTGAACGAGGTTTAACAATGGAACATGGTGTTAAATTCCATAATTTACCGCTTTGGCAACAAATCAAAGATGTGGTTTTTGTGGATGAAAATGGCCAATTTATTTTAGCTATTATTAGAGGTGATTTTGATGTGAATGAAATTAAATTAAAAAAAATTTTAAAAATTGTAACTTTGCGTCATGCTACAGACGAGGAAATTAGAGAAAAATTATATTCAGAACCTGGTTTTATTTCGCCGGTTAAAATAAAAGATTTATTAGAAAAAAATGTAAAATTAATTATTATTGCTGATAATTCTTTGCGAACAATTACTAATGCTTATGGCGGAAGCAATAAAAAAAATAAAGATTTAATGAATATTAATATTGATCGCGATTATCAGCCAGACATTGAAGGCGATATTGCTTTGGTTAAAAATGGATATGAAAGTTTAAATGAAAATGGAAAATTAATTGAAAAACGTGGGATTGAAGTAGGAAATATTTTTCAATTGGGTTATCATTATACAAATTTAATGAAAGGCGCGGTTTATATGGATGTTGATGGTAAAGAAAAACCATTTTATATGGGTTGTTATGGCATTGGCATTGGACGAACAATGGCGACAATTGTGGAAAAATTTCACGATGAAAAAGGAATAATTTGGCCAGAAGCAGTTGCACCATTTCAAGTTTATTTAATTGCTTTAGTTGGCGCGGAAAAAGAAGCTGATAAATTATATGATGCGATGATTAAAAAGGGGATTGAGGTTCTTTATGATGATCGGGAAAATATGCGTGCTGGTGAAAAATTTGCTGATGCAGATTTAATTGGAATTCCTTTGCGTATTGTGATTAGTGAAAAAACTTTAAAAGAAAACTGTGTGGAATTAAAAAGACGAGGACAAGAAAAATTTGAGTTAATTAAAATAAAAGATTTATTGAAGACAGTCTTCAACAACTTCAACAAAGGAATTTGACAATAAAAAAGTTTTATGTATACTTAAAACTTATGAAATAATTTAAAAAATTTTAAGTATGATTAAAACATATATTAAACGTCCAATTTATCTTGATAGAGTTGAACCATTTATTGATAAGGATATTATTAAGGTTATTATTGGTCAACGTAGAGTTGGTAAGAGTTATTTACTTTTTCAAATAATGGATTTAATTAAGCAAAAACATAAAAAAGCAAATATTATTTATATTAATAAAGAATTAAATGAGTTTGATAATATAAAAAATTATCAAGATCTTTTAAATTACATTAAAGAAAAAACTAAAACAAAAAAAAATTATGTTTTTATTGATGAAATTCAGGACATTGAAAAATTTGAAAAAGCATTAAGAAGTTTAAAGGCTAAAAAAGGATATGATATATATTGCACTGGTAGTAACGCAAGATTATTGTCTGGCGAATTAGCTACTTTTTTAAGTGGTCGTTATATAGAAATTAAGGTTTTTGGATTATCTTATTTTGAATTTTTAACATTTCATAAATTAGAAGAAAATCAAGATTCTTTTTTAAAATTTATTAAGTATGGAGGTTTGCCATATTTAATAAATTTAAAATTAAACGATGAGATTGTTTTTGATTATTTAAAAAGTATTTATAATACTATTCTCTTAAAAGATGTTGTTGAAAGATATAAAATTCGTAATATTTATTTTTTAGAAAGTTTAATTAGTTATCTCGCAGATAATGTTGGCAGTTTGGTTTCATCTAAAAAAATTAGCGATTTTTTAAAATCACAAAAAATTAATATTTCGCCCAATATTGTTTTGGATTATTTATTATTTTTAATTAATGCCTTTTTTGTGTTTAAGGTTTTAAGAACAGATATTCAAGGTAAAAAAATTTTTGAAATCAATGATAAATATTATTTTGAAGATTTGGGATTAAGGCATTCTATTACTGGTTATAAACAAATAGATATAAATAAAATTATGGAAAATTTGGTATTTTTGCATTTACAGATATTGGGTTATAAAGTGACTATTGGGCAATTAAAAAACAAGGAAGTGGATTTTGTTTGTGAAAAACAAAATAAAAAAATTTATATTCAAGTGGCTTATTTAATTACAGATGAAAATAAAAAGAGAGAGTTCGGTAATTTATTAGCGATTCAAGATAATTATCCAAAAATTGTTATTTCATCTGATGAGATGATAGATAAAAGTGATTATAAAGGTATAAAACATATTAATATAAGAGATTTTTTAAATAAAAAAAATTTAATTTAAATCTATTATGAAAAAAATAATTCTTACTGGCGATAGACCAACAGGGCAACTTCATATTGGTCATTTTTGCGGATCATTAAAAAATCGAGTTGCTTTGCAAGATAAATATGACACATATATTATGATTGCGGACGTTCAAGCGTTAACTGACAATTTTAATAATCCTCAAAAAGTAAGACAAAATGTTTATGAAGTTGCGATGGATAATCTTGCTGTTGGCATTGATCCAAAAAAATCAACTATTTTTATTCAATCATTGATTCCCGAAATTGCGGAATTAACTATTTTTTATTCAAATCTTGTGACAGTCAATCGTCTTAAACGCAATCCAACCGTTAAGGAAGAAATTCAACAACGAAAAGATTTATTCAAAGATGATGTGACTTTTGGATTTTTAGGATATCCAATTAGTCAAGCGGCTGATATCACTGCGTTTCAAGCTGATTTAGTTCCGGTTGGCGAAGATCAACTTCCAGTAATAGAACAAGCGCGAGAAATTGTTAGAAAGTTTAATCGTATTTATGGAGAAACACTCAAGGAACCAAAAGCAAAATTAAGTAATTTCCCACGCGTTTTGGGGATGGATGGTCGAAAAATGAGTAAAAGCCTTGGAAATGTAATTATGCTTACTGATTCAGAAGGCGAAATTAAATCTAAAATTAAAAGCGCTTTGACTAATAAAATAGGCGGAAAAAATTTAATTAATTTATTAGAACAATTTTCAGATGATCAAGACGCGATTAAAAAATTTAATGAGCAATTTAAAAATGATTCAATTCAATATTCTGAATTAAAACCTTTGTTAGCAATGGCGATTATTAAAAAACTAAAACCAATTCAAGAACGAAGAGTAGAGTATGAACGAAATCCAAAACTTGTTGAAGAAATACTTTTTAATGGCGCAAAAAAAGCAAGAGCAGTGACAATGGAAACATTAAAGAAAGTTAAAGAAAAAATGTTTTTAAATTATTTTTAATTTATAATAAAACAGCAATATTAAACGCTGTTTTAATGAAAGGATAAATTATGACAGAAGAAACAAAAATTAATGGAATTCAATCAGAGATTCCAATAATTGAAGAGCCAGAAAAAATAGCAATACTTGAGCAACCAAAAGAAATAGCAATGATTGAAGAGCCAAAACTAAAAAAATGGAGCTTAATAGAAAAAGATAAAAAAATTAGTTTGAGAAAAGTTTTATTGGCTGGATTAGTAGTCGCCATTGTTAGTAGTGCTTGGGGAATGTTAACTTGCGGATGGTTATTTAATTGGGTATATTTATTAGAGCCAACACAAACTTGGAGAAATGTTAATTTTCAAGATCCAATATTTATGAGTATATATTATGTAGGAATTTTTATTTTGAATTTTTTATTTACTTGGGGTTTTGCCTTACTTTATCATGGTATTCCTGGAGAAAAAATAGAGAAGGGGATTTGGTATGGATTTTTAATCTGGTTGGTGGGAATATTGCCAGGATTATTTACTACCTATATGTTTATAAATATTGCGGAAATTGTTATAATGTATTGGATTGTTAATTTATTAATTGAACGTGTAATTGTTGGGATAATTATATCCTTAATCTATAAACCGCGTGAAATTAAGCAATAAATTTATTAGAAAAACAATAGTGTCTAAAATTAATTTTTAGAGCTAGTTTTGTATTTTGTTTATTTTATGTCTATTTTTATTGCCAATTGGAAAATGAATCCCGTAACTCTACAAGAAGCTAAACAGCTTTTTAATTTAATGGAAAAAAAAATAAAAAGTAAAAATACTGAAATAATAATTTGTCCACCATTTATTTATTTAGAACCATTATCAAAACTCCTACAAGTTACAAGTTACAAACCACAAGCCAAACTAGGGGCGCAAGATGTTTTTTGGGAAGAAAAAGGAGCTTTTACAGGTGAAATTTCAGTAACTATGTTGAAAGAAATAGGATGTCAGTATGTAATTATTGGACATTCTGAGCGTCGTCAATATTTAAAAGAAACAGACGAAATGGTAAATAAAAAAGTAAAAGCCACTTTGAAAAAAAACTTAATTCCAATTATTTGTATAGGTGAAAGCTTAAAACAAAAACAAAATAATAAAAGAGATTTTATTATTTTTAATCAAATAAACAAAGCATTAGAAGGTGTAAGTGTTAAAAAAAATCAAAAAATTATTATTGCTTATGAGCCCATTTGGGCTATTGGGACTGGACATTCAATTAATTCACAAGAAGCGGAAGATTCTATTAAAAAAATTAAGTATGCTATTATTAATTTATATTCTTTAAATTTAGTACAAAATAATTTTCAAATCATTTATGGTGGTAGCGTCGATTCTACTAATATTAAATCATTTATAGATCAGTCAACAATAGATGGGGTATTAGTTGGTGGAGCGAGTTTAAAAATAGATGAAGTTGTAAAGATGATCGAATAAATTAATGGATAATTTTCTATAAATTTTATTTTAATTTTATGTTTATAAATATTCTTTTTATTTTTATAATTTTAATTAGTTTTGGGATTATTTTAAAAATTATAATTCCAAAATTTCCCAGACTTTCTTTAATTGAAATAGAAAATTTACCTAAAGAACAGCAAGTAGAAACAAAAAAAGAAATTATTAAAAATAGATTAGAAAGAAAATTAGAAGAAAAATATAAAAAAATTTTACATTTTTTACGTTTTTTAAAACCATTTAATGAAAAAATAAAAAAGTTTTTTTCTAAACTTAGAGAGAAATTTTTAATTTTAGAACAAAAATATATTTTAAAATATAAACATTTAATAAAAAAAGAACCAGAATTAGTTCAAGATAAAATTAAAAATTTATTTATTCAAGGAAAGGAATTAATAGAAAAGAAAGAGTTTAAAAAAGCAGAAAGTTTTTTTATTGAAATCATTAGTTTTGATTCTAAAAATATTGAAGCATATAAGCAATTAGCTGAAATTTATTTTCAGCAAAATGATTATGATCATACAAAAGAAATTTTGTATTTTATCCAAAAATTAGACATTAACAATGAAACGGTTTCTGCTCAATTAGGGATTATTCATAAAACATTAGGAGAACATGAAAGTGCAATAAATAATTTTAAGAAAGCATTACTTTTAACACCTAATAATCCTAGAAACCTTGATTTATTAATTGAAGAATATATAATTATAAAAAATCAATTCTTAGCAGAAAAAGTTTTAAAAAAATTAAAAGAAGTTAATCCAGAAAATCAAAAAATAAAAGAATTTGAAGAAAGAATTAAAAAAATGTAAAAGAAATTTTAAATGGTTCGGCTTTACTTCGCCACAGCGTAGCAAGCTTTACACAAGTTTTGAATTTTGAGTTATAAATTAATTTTGAATTTTTAACTTTATACTTTGAACTTTAAACTTTTTTGCCGACGTAGCTCAGTGGTAGAGCAACTCCATGGTAAGGAGTAGGAATTAGAAATTAGAAATTAGAAATTAGAAATTAGAAATTTTATTTTTGTGCCGTCCTAGCTCAGCTGGTAGAGCAACAGTTTTGTAAACTGTAGGTCATCGGTTCGAATCCGATGGACGGCTCCAGAAAAATAAAATTTTTTTAAATAAAAGAAATGAATATTTTTGAAAAATTATATCAAGAATTAAGAAAAAAATATAAAGCACCCAATGAGCAATGGAATCTTTGGTTAAAAAGACCAAAAACTGAACAAGAGAAAGAAAAAGTAATGATAAGCGCAATTTTAACTCAAAGAACAAGTTGGAAAAATGTAGAATTAGCTTTAGAAAATTTAAAGAATAAAAAAATTATTTCTTTAAAAGATATTTATTGTTTAGGCTCAAAAAAAATAGCGTATTTAATTAAATCAGTTGGATTTTATGAAATAAAAGCGCAATATCTTTTTAATTTATCTAAATTTATAATTGAGAATTATGGAAATTTGGAAAAATTAGAAAAATATGACTTAAAAGAATTAAGAGAAAAATTATTAAAAGTAAAAGGCATAGGGCCAGAGACAGCAGATAGTATTTTGCTTTATGCTTTAGATAAACCAATTTTTGTTATTGATGAGTATACAAAAAGATTGGTTAAAAAACGTAATTTGTCAGATAAAATAGATTATCAATTTTTACAAAAATTATTTGAGGAAAATTTAAAAAAAGATTTTTGTTTATATCAAGATTTCCATGCCTTGATTGTAATTAATGGTAAAAATAAAAATTAGGAGAAAAATGTTTATTAAATTTCATTGTGTTAACACAGTGGAAGGAAAGAAAAAAATAAGAAAAATAAGAAAAGAAAAATTTGGCATATTTTTACTTAATTAATTATTTTTTACACCACTCATATGCATTTTGAAACATTTTTAACCAAGGCGAAGCTTTTAATTCTTTTTTCATTTTCTCTGACATCCATGGCCATTGTGATTTTAAAAATGCTCTTTCTGGATGAGGCATCATTGCTAAATGACGACCATTTTCAGAACAAAGAGAAGTAATGCCATTGATAGAACCGTTTGGATTGAATGGATATTTTTCTGTTGCTTCGCCTTTATCGTCAACAAAAAATATTGGCGCTAAATTTTTATTTATAATTTCTTGATAAATTAATTTATCTGGAAAATTAAAACATCCTTCGCCATGTGCGACCCAAACACCGAGAATTGAATTTTCCATTCCTTTCAACATTATTGAAGGACTTTTTTTTATTTTTATATTACTCCAACGTGATTCAAATCGTTTTGATTTATTTTTAATAAGCATTGGCTGATTTTCAACTTTAATATTTTTAAATGGAACCCAGCCAATTGAAGTCATTAATTGACAACCATTACAAACTCCTAAAGAAAAAGTATCTGGACGATTATAAAAATTAGAAAACATTTCACTTATTTTTGGATTAAATTTTATATTACTTGCCCAGCCTTTTGCTGAAGCAAAAACATCTGCGTAAGAAAATCCACCAACAAAAGCAATTCCTCTAAATTTATCTAATTTAATTTTTTCTGTGTGCAAATCAGACATTGTAACATCCCAAACTTCAAAACCAGCAGAATAAAATGCACTAGCCATTTCACGATCTCCATTGCTTCCTTCTTCGCGAATAATTGCAATTTTAGGTTTATTAATACTGTTTAATATTTTTTGTGTTGTTAATTGTGGTTTAAAAGAAATTTTATATTCTAATACTTGTTGATTAAAAATATTATTTTTTTCTTCTTGAGCGCATTTTGGATCAGTTTGAAGTAAATTAATTTGATGACTTGTTTCTTCCCAAATATCTCTTAATTTTTGCATTGAATTTTTTAAAATTAATTCATTATTATGGTTAATAATAATTTCTTTTTCAATAATAGTTTTTGCAATAGATTCTGTTAAATTATTTAAGTTATATTTATTTATAATTTTTAAAAATTCTTTTTTTAGATTATTTTTTACTTCAATTATATAACCTAATTCTTCATTAAAATAATAAGCAAATTTATCAGCATTATTTTCTGTTTTAATTTTTAAACCACAATTTCCAGCAAAAGCCATTTCAAGTAATGTTGTTATTAAACCGCCGTCTGAACGATCGTGTCCTGAAATAATTAAATCTTTTTCAATTAATTCTTGTATTGCTAAAAAAGATTGTTTTAATATTTCTGCATCATCAACATCTGGCGATTGATTTCCAATTTGTTTAACAGTTTGAGCTAAAGCTGATCCTCCTAAACGACATTTTGATTTTCCTAAATCAATAATCCAAAGCTCACTTTCTCCAGCATATTTAATATCTGGCGTAATTACTTTATTAATATCTGGCATTGAAGAATATGCTGAAATAACTAATTCTTCTGGTGATTTAATAATTTCATTTTTCATTTTTGTTGCCATTGATAAACTATCTTTTCCTCCATCAATTGCAATTCCTAATTTAATCATTAAATCACGCATTGCTGAAGCTGATTGATAAATTCTTGAAGCTTCACCTGGTAATTTTGCTGGCCACATCCAATTTCCAGAACATTTAATATTTTCTAATTTACTTATTTTTGCCCAAACAATATTTGTTAATGCTTCGCCAACTGACATCCGCGCGCCTGCTTCTGGGTTAACTAAAATTTTTATTGGTTGTTCCCCAATTGAAATAGCTGCGCCAGTTTTATTAAAATGACTTTGTGCGATTACTGCAACATCAGATAATGGAAGTTGCAAAGGACCAACACATTGTTGACGAGCAATTAAACCTGTTACACTGCGATCTACTTTTGTTGTTAAAAATCTTTTTGAACAAACTGATGGCAAATGTAAAACATTTTCTAAAGCTTTTTCAAAAGATAAATTATTTGGAAATATTAATGGAGTTAATTTCATTTTTAAACTTGTGTCTTTAAATATTTTTTTAGGCATTTTGCCAAGAATTTTAGAAAGTTCTAAATTAACTGGTGTTGATTTATTTTCATTATCATAAACAATAATTTTTCCATCGCCAGTAATTGTTCCTAATATTTCACAATCACTATGTTCTCTTTTACAAATATTTAAAAATAATTTTAATTTATTTGGTTTAATTAATAAAGCTTGTCTTTCTTGATATTCACATCCCCAAATTTCTAAAACTGACATTGTTTTATCACCTAAATTAATTTTTCTAATTTCTATTTTGCCACCGATTGGTTCTACTAATTCTGTTAAAACATTACAAGGTCCTCCAGCTCCTTGATCATGAATACTAATAATTGGATTATTATTTCCCATTTCTACACAAGCGCGAATAACTCGATTTATTTTTTGTTCAATTTCAGCATCACCACGTTGAACAGCATTAAAATCTAATTCTGTTTTATTTTCACCTTGAATCATACTTGAAGCTGCTCCACCACCCATTCCAATACGATAAGCTGGACCGCCGATTTGAATTATACACATTTTAATTTCTACTTTATATTTTTTAATATGAATATTATCAATTTGTCCAACACCGCCAGAAAATAATATTGGTTTTATCCATTCTTGTCGTGTTTTATCAGGAAGTATTTGACCAAAAGAACGATTAAATCCTTGAATTAATGGTTCACCAAATTTATTTCCATAATCAGAAACTCCATTTGAAGCATCTATTTGAATTTTTAAAGCACTTGCTAAATTATCTGGATATTTAAAATTTTTATTTTCATTAACTAAATTATATTTAGGAATATTAAGATTACCAATTGCATAACCAGCAGTTCCTGCCACAACTAAAGATCCTTTTCCTGTTGCTTGAACATCTCTAATTCGTCCTCCTGATCCTGTTTCAGCACCAGAAAAAGGAGCAATTCCTGTTGGAAAATTATGTGTTTCAGCTGTAAAAATAAAATTATATTTTTTCTTTGTTTTTATAAAATACGAAACTTTTCCAGGTGTTTTTGGAATAATTGTTTCAATAGCATAACCTTTTATAGCGCTTGAATTATCAGTAAAAGCAATTAAACTATTTGCAATATTAGCTTTTAAAGTTGATTGAACTATTTCTAACAAAGTTTCTTCTTTTTCTTTTCCATCTATTATCATTCTGCCTTTAAAAAACCAATGTCTAGAATGTTCACTATTAGCTTGACCTAATTGAAAACATTCAACATTGGTAGGATTTCTTTTTATGTCATTAATAAAAAGATTGAAATAAAATTGTTCGTCCCAATCATCCATTCCCAAGCCCATTTCTTTATTTATTTTTTTCAAAGCATCAATTCCTTGTTCTAAAATTTTTACTTCATAGACTGGTTTTGGAATTAAATTTGTTTTAAAATTTTCTAACTTTTTTTCATAAACAATTTCAGTCATTTTATCATGATTTGTTTTAATGAAATTATTTCTATCATCATTTTTATTTAAATCATATCTTTTTGCTTTTTCAATTCGTATAATTATTTTTAATCCGCAATTATGACAAACTGATACAGCATTACTAGAAAAAGCAGTAGCAAAATTAAGTCTAGGTCCAATTTCAATTACTTTTTCATCATTTAATTTTGAAACTAAACTAATATTTTTTTCAATAAAACCATTAGCCAAAATTTTGGTCAAAATTTTAATTTCTTTTTTATTCAAAGATGAATTTGTGTCAATGTAATAACAATTTTCTTGTTTATCATCAACTAAACTGTAAAATTGATACATAGTTTTATAAAATATTGAATAAATATGGCATTCGGCAACAAATCTATAATGAAAATATAAAATTAGTAAAATAAAATATTATTTTTTAGGTTTATAGTATAGCGATAATGTATTACACAAAAAATTAGCTTATATCTAAAAATTGTTTTTTAAAAACTTCTTCAAATTTTTCACGCAAAGCACTATTTACTTGACCCTCATTAAAAAATGGCAATCCGATCAAGCGAAAATTTTTATTTTCTAGTTTTAAATCAATAGTGTAATTTTTTTCTATCTTAAGTAAAAATTCCTGTTTCCATTCGTCATATAATACAAGATGATCTCCTTTTGGCTCAACAAAAATTTGATATATAATTTCTTGTTTTGTTTCCTTTTCAGTTAAAAACAAAACGAAATCTGGATAAAATGGCTCTCCATTATCAAAATTATAAATTTTGAAAAATTGTTCATTGCGAAGTAATGCAATGTCTTGATATTTTTTCTTTAACTTTGTTATTGACTCATCAATAAAACGCAAAAATGATTCTTCCTCGCTTGTTCCCCAGATTTCGTTTTGAGCAAACCAATCCCGAGAAGAAAAATCAAAATCTCGCATATTTTGCGCTCGTGAACTTTCGCTATCCAATTGCAATACCTTGTCATTTTCAAATATTTTTTGGATCAAATGAGCTTTAAATTCCTTTGTTCCGTAGTATTCCTTTTTTTCTTTGCCGGCGATTTCTAACACTTTATCTATCACAAATCCGGCAATACTTAATTTTTCAATCTGCAAAAGATCTTCTACTTGCTCGCTCTTACCTCTCACTTTAATTTTTATTCCTCCAAGATATTTTTCATTTAAAATAAAATCTTTTATGGATTCTATATTGCCAAATATTTTTTTTAATTTATCAAATCGTCCGGCTGGTATTTTCGCCAAAGCGGTGCGGACAATATGTGTTCCCAAATCAGCGATTTTATAATCCAGAATTTCTATTTTTGCATTTACTCCGGCGCCAGCACCCGCAACAAATAAATCTTTTTCTATCGCTTCTCGCGTTGATAGTTGAAAGATGTTTATTTCAGCGTTGTGGTCAAATTCTGCTTTAGCGTCCGAGAGTGCGAAAACATTCTTGCCTAAATTTTCTTTGCGAGCATTTAAGAAAATAAAACCTTTATTCCAAAAATCGCTGTTTTTAAAATCACTTTTGATCTTAATCTCTTTTTGCACTGTGCGTGACGGCATAATACCTTCACGAACCAGAACACTTTCCAATTCTTGAATATAACGGGGATTCGTTACGCTGTGATAATAAAGCTGTTCCAAAATCCGAAGTTCGTTTTGTGTGTCGGTATCAAATTTTCGCCTGTATGCGTCTGTAAAGTCGCCGAGTGTGAATGGATAATATCTTGCACCTCGCCCGATAAGTTGCGCCTCTTGCACAGTTGTTTTACCCGGTTTATTGTTTTTGACGTCACGGCTATTATAGAGCCTGACAATATCAAAAAGATTTAAAACATCCCAGCCCTCATTCAATTTTTCTGTTGCGAAAATAGCGCGGATTTCATTGTTTTGATCTTCCAACGAATTAAGTAAAATTTGTTTTTGCTCTAAATCTTTATATTCATCAACTGTCAAACATTTTTCCGGCGCAAAATCGCTTTTAATTTCTGCCACTAAATCTGCCAAAGAAATTTTTTGCTCATTGAAAAATTGAAATGCTTTTTGTAATGTCGCATCTTTAATTGCTGTTTGTTGTGTTAGGTGTTTTTCGCCGAGTTTAGAAATAAGTTTATGAAAAGATTCTTTAAAAATGTTTGAAACGACAATCTGTGGATTGTGTTCTTTTGATATTCCTTCTTTTGGAATACTGACTCTATTTGCTTTAAACATTACCACTGGTTTCAAAGCGATTTTATACTTTTCTGCTACTTTTCGGCGATATTGAGAAATTATCACTGCCGAGAGAGCGCGTTCAATAGTTGGCGCGTTGATTTGCAAAGTTCGTACATCTTTTGAAAATCCGTCCAAGCGATATTCTTTCAGATCATAACGATAAATCGCTTTATCTTTATATTTTTCTAAAATTTCCGGATATTCCTGTTCTAAACGAGCCGTTGCTGTAAATTCCAAAAGGACATTTTCTTTTTGGCTGTTGGCGTTCAAAATCCGCACTACTGTATTCTCCCAGTTTCGACGGTCTTCTTCTTCGGTTTTACTTATTTTATTATTTGTTTCCGCAGATAGGTTGTGCGCTTCATCCGCAATCAAAACAATTTTTTTATCTGTAAAATCTTCATAAGTTAAAACATTTTCGCGAGCGAAATTAAAGCGAGAATGCAAAAGAGCGGTTGTAGAAAAAATAATGTTTATATCGTCATCATTTACTCCTTCAAAATTATTATATTCTTTGATTTTTATTTCCTGTCCGCCTAGCATAATTTTGTCGGCAAACAGATATTTTTTTGAATTTGGATCAAGAAAATTGGCTTTAGTTTTTTGAATAATATTGCCAAGACGAGTAAAGAAAATAAAATTGCGATAACCTTTTTGATAAAAATACAAAAGATTAGCGGCCATTATGAGCGTCTTGCCCGAGCCGGTCGCCATATTAAACATCAAGTGAATTGGTTTGAGTTTTTGATGATATTCTTCGCAATAATAATAAAATCGCCCCAACGCTTCTTTTTGATATTCGCGCGCTGGAAAAGCCGGATTGAGATTTTTCAAAATATCCGTTTTTTCAGTCGCTTTGTTTTTGAAAACATCAGCGCCGGCAAAGTTTTTATATGAGTTAAATTCGTCGTATAACATAATTATTTGCCGTTATAGAAGTTTTTATTGAGTGCTTTATCTTCCTTGCTCACTTCGTACTCTTTATCCTCAATTTCGCTTAAATTGATATAGAGCTGGTTTTTATCTAAGCACTCAATTAAAAACTTCTTTTGATCAGCGGCACTCAAATCCGCAAAATCTTTGGCGTTTGCGTCAATCGTTTTCGGATCTACCTTGTAGCTCAAAAAGGCGGTTTCTTTCATCTCACCCCAAAGTTTGGAAAGCTCTTCGCCTGTTTTTGCTTTTTCAATTTTTTCTATCCATTTTTCGTTCCATTTAGCAAGTTCCATATAGCCAAAATCCCCGCCGCCTTTCCAGCCGATGGCTTCGGAAATTCCACCCTGCTCGCCGGCAATCACTTTCTTGAGCCGCGTTTCCGGCAAATCGTGGATATAATCCATTTGCTCAATACCAATATATTGTCGTCCGGTTTTGTGTGCCACCGCTAAAGTCGTACCCGAGCCAGCAAAAAAATCTAAAACAAGATCATTCTGTCTTGTCGCCATCTCAATAATTCTGTGTAGTGTTTCCTCTGGTTTTGGATAATCAAATAACTTACTCCCAAACATTTCTTTGAGATGTAGCGTTCCTCTTTCAGAATTTACATTTTTATCCCACCAAACAGACCTCGCCATTGTTGTTTTTTCGCGATATTTTTCAACAATTTGCCAACCACCATTTTGCATTTGTTTACCACAAATATTTATATTTAATTCTTTTGCTGACTTTTCTCTGCCCCACCGCCAAACAGTTTGAATACCTTGTGATTTAGCCGGCATAACCTTTACCCACCCAGTCTTTTGTTCTAAACCAATATCAAAAAACCCATTTTTATCTTCTTTTTTAGAATTAACAAAAAATGGATAAACTAGGTTTGGACGATTTGTATCGTTAAATTTAACATTTCTATTTCTTAATTCCCTTATTTCAAAACCGCTAATATTATCAGCAAAAGGAAATTCTTTATTTGGCTCTTCTAATCTATATAATTTATAATCAGATGATTTTGCATATACATTTATAAATTCGTGCATTTTAGCAATGCCACCATAATCTCGTCCCCTTGGATTATTAACAACCGTTATTATGTCAATAAAATTATCCCTATCAAAAATTTCATCCATCATTACTTTTAGGTATGCCTGCTCGTTATTATCGCAATGTATAAAAATAACACCATCATTAGATAACAATATTTTTGCTATCTCTAATCTATTCTTTATAAAAACAAGCCACGAGGAATGATTGAATGAATCATTGTATTTAAATCCATCATTGCCGGTATTGTATGGCGGATCAATGTAAATAAGTTTCACTTTTCCGGCGAATTCTTTTTTGAGCGAGGCAAGGGCGAGCAGGTTATTGCCTTTGATAATTAAATTGTCTTTAATTGTGCCTTTTTCATCGCGATTGAAGCCGTTCAGTTTGTGTTCGCCTTTTTTATCTATTCGTTTGAAATTGGTAAAAACTTTGGCATCCAATAAGCGATTAATGTCGTCCGGCGCAAGTGTTTCGTTATAAAAAATCTCGTCGCGCTTTTGGTCTTCTTTAGTCATTCCGCCTTCCAAAACACAATCTTTATAAGGCCACGCCAAAACCACTTCTTTGTTTTCACTCACATATTCATCGTTAGCAGTTAAACCGATTTTGTTTTTGAAAGCGGTATAAGAATCCGGCAAAAATTGTTTGTTGGAAACAAAACGGATAAATTTTTCTTTATCAAAAATCAGCGTTTTTTCTATTTCAAAAAAGAAGTGTTGTTTTATCGTTTTATCGGAAAGCAAAAGTTTTAAGAGCGTCGGATCATTCTTGCGCGCCAATTCCTGTGTTTGATTTTTCAAAAGAATACCGTCTTGCGAAACAAGTCGCTCGTCTTTTTTTAATAAATCTATAAGTTGTTCAAATATATTTTTCATTATTTTAAATTTTATCTTTTAAATATAAATTTTTATTCATCTTGTTCTTCAATTGTTAATTGTCTTTTTTGATAAATTATTGGATTTTTTTGCGCTAAGATTTCTGATGCTAATAGTATTCCGTTTGATTCTGGCCAAACAGTAGCTAAAGGAACATTTGATGGCATTCTAATACTACTCCAAATATCTTCTTGAAATGTTTCTAATGTTGCAGGAATAGTAATTACTGGCCAAGAAGTTCGTGATGCGATAATTGGACCAAGCCCATTACTTCTACCAACTTTAGCTAAAATTACACCTGCATCAGGAAATTTTCCAATAATTTCATTTAATTTATTAAGACACATTTGTGTAGATTTATGTCCTGATAAAGTTATTTCTTCAATATTTAAACCAGCAATATTTTTTAAAATAGATAATTCTGGAAAAGTATCACTGTCTGATCCGCGCCATAAAACTAAAACTTGTTTAGGAATTCTAAAATTTTGTGTTAAAGTTGCGACATAACTATAATTTTTTTCAACTTCATCTAATGTTTCGCCTTGTCTAAAAGCTTCTTTGCTTAATTCTTTCCAATCAGCATCTCTAAGTCTCCAACTATCATTATCAATCACATCAGATACTAATAAATTTCCATCAACATCTAAACCAAATTCAATTTTCATATCAATCAATCTAAAACCTAAAGTATTCCAAGCACCTTCTAAAACTAAAAAAGTTTTTCTTGAAAGCTCATCAATTTTTTTTTATAATTTCTTGAGAATATTCAGAAAAAGCATCACTAGCTTTAATTATTTTTTTAAAATCTGCTTCTTCTGTCCAATTTGGTTTTTTAGAATGAAAAAGTTTCCATTCATCATCAAATGGATTAATAATAAAAGGATCTTCTTCTCCTTTTAAAGCATCTAATCCTTCTAATATTTTTTCTCCTTTAGAATTAATTAAACCACCTTTTGTTGTTTTTAGAAAAAATTCAATAAGCAATTTATGAAATCTGTGTGGCAAAATATTATCATTTTTAATAAATTCTGGGTGTCTTTTTAAATAACTTCCAACAGCAAATCGTCTTTCAACAACTTCCAAAGGAATCATTACGCATTTTGGTGAGGAAAATTCATTAGCAGAACATTGTTCATTGTAGGCAACAGGAATTCCTGCTTGTTTTAATAATTCAAATATTTTGCAAGTTACTGTTGTGGCATTTTCAGCTTTGGTTTTAAATTGTTTAGTAAAAGATGGATCATCAAAAGCAGTAATATCATTTTTGTTTTCAATAAGCACATTTTTAGAATCATTTTTAATTTCCCAAATAATTTTAGTTTTACCTTCAATAATTTTTTGCCCTTTTTCGTAAGTCATATTTTTTTAAATTAAAAAATAAATTATTTTTTTATTCTTATTTCTTTTATTTCTCTATTTTATCTAAAAAACTTTTTGCATATTTTACAACTTCTAATGATTTTTCTTTGGCATCGCCAATATATTTTTCAGGTGATTTTAATAATTCCCAAACTTCAATAGGAATATTTTTAACAACATTTTTTAATATTTTATCATTTATCATTAATTTTTCCAATGCTTCAATTAGAGAAATATTTTTTTCTTGAGAAATTGGAACTAATTTTCTATTAACTAATTCGTGAGCGTCTTCTTTATAGCCTGCCATTTGTAAAGCAATATACATTGGTTCAGCTAAAATTATATTAGCATTTTTTTTAAAATTAATCTCGCAAGCTTTTTTATTTATAGACAATCTTTCTAAAAACGCCACGTTATTTTTATTTTTTTTAAGCAAAGTATTTAATTGTTGTTGAAGATTTATAAGAATAATTGGATAATCTCTGGCTACAGAACTTCCAACTAAATCTCTTTGATGTTCGCTAATTAAAGTATCTAAAACTTTTCCAAATTCATTTTTTGTTCGAAGCCACATACCTTCCAAATTTTCAAAATTAATTGGATTTCTTTTATGAGCCATTGTTGAAGATCCAACTTGACCTGCTTCAAATGATTCTGTTATTTCAGCTATTTCACTTCTCATTAATTGTCTTGAGTCTCGTCCAAATTGTCCAAAAGTTGCTGACATATTTATTATTGAAAAAAGAAAATATGCTAAAGGCTCGGGTGGTAAAATTTGTGTGCTAATTTGAGCTGGTTTTAAATCTAATTTTTTAAGTACTTTTTCTTCAAAAGTTTCATTATTTTTTAAGTTTGATAATTTTAAACCAATTTGCCCGTTATGCGCGCCAACTGCTCCAGAAATTTTTCCAGATAAATTATTATAAAAATAATCCATTTTTTCCCAATTATTAATAATGCGATTTAAAATAGTTGCTAACCAAAAACCAACAGTGATTGGTAAAGCATGTTGACCATGAGTTCTTCCAATTTGAATTTGTTGAGAATTATTTTTAATTAATTTAATAAAAATTTGTGTGATGCTGATTAAAGCAGGCTTAAGAGCTACTTGATAAGCTTCTTTAAATTGTAAAATTCTAGCAGTATCAATTACATCATAACTTGTTAAAGGAATGTGCACCCAGCGAGCGATTTTTTTATCTAAAATTTCCTGAGCGCATCTTACAAATGCTCTGATATCATGATGCGTTATTTCTTGTTCAACTTTATCCACAGCTGTTGTTCTAATTGAAAGAATTTCTTGTCTTGTTTTTTTATTTAATTTTTTCCAATCTGTTTTTGGAATAATTCCTAAATCATAAAGTGTATCCAAAGTTGCTAATTCTACTTCAGCAATTTTTTTATATAAATTATCATACCCAAAAACAGACGCCATTTCTTTAGGTTGATAACGAGGATTGCCCGGCATAATTAAATTTAAATCAGGCATATATTTTAAATAATAAAAATCTTTTTTTGATAATTAATAATAATTTTATTTTTATTAATTACTTTGCCAATTACTTCCACTTTCTCTTTTTGGTATAAATGTAAAATATTGTTCGCATCTTTTTCTTTAACAATAATAGCAAATCCCCAACCCATATTAAAAGTTTGAAACATTTCCTTATTATTAATTTTTCCTGTTTTTTGAATTAAATTAAAAATTGGTTGAGGTTTAAAATTAAAAAATTCAAAACCAAGATTTAACTTTTTAAATTTTAAATAAGCATCGCCAGTAATATGAACCGCGCCTAAAATTTCAAATTTTTTGGCAATTTTAAAAAATAATTTAACATAAATTTTTGTTGGCTCTAAACATTCATAAATTAATGATTTATTTAATTCAGCTGGCTTTTCAAAAAAATTAAATTTTCCGCCCCATTTTTTAAAAAGAACTTTTCTAACTAAAGTTAAACCATTAGAATGAATTCCTGAACTAGGGAAGCCAATAATCACGTCGTTTTCTTTTATTTTTTCGCCAGTAATTATATTTTTCTTTTTTATTTCTCCAACGCAATCGCAATTAATATGATAAGTTGTGTTTAAAAGTTCAGGCACATCAGCTGTTTCACCTCCTACTAAAGGGCAATCTGCTTCTTTTATCCCTTGAATTAATCCTTTTTCAATTTCCTTTAATAATTTTGGTTCTGATTTTTTAATATCAATAATATCAGTGATAGCAATTGGTTTTGCACCACAACGAATACAATCATTAACTACCATTGCCACAGCATCAATTCCAATAGTATCGTGTTTTTGAGCCAATTCAGCCAAAAGAACTTTTGTTCCAACGCCATCACAGGTTTTTACTTGATAAAGATTTTTATTAATCGGATAAAGAACATTAAAAGGAGTTTTTATTATTTTGCCATGGTTGCTTAAATTAAAAGTTTCTTCAAAATCATTAAGAGATTTTTTTGCTTTTTCTCTTAATTTTCTATTTACTCCTGCTTTAGTATAAGTTTGCATAAATTTTAATTTTTTATCTCACTTAAAATTTTTTGAACTCTTTTTTCTATAGACATTATAGGGATATTTATAATTTCATATCCTAAATCTTTATAACTTTTTTTTAAAAGGTTATTTAATTTTTTAATAGTTTTGCTATCTTCAATTCGGGCATAATCATTTTCAAATGGAAGTTGTTCTAAAAAAAATATCTTTCTGTAAATTTTTTTTTATAAAATTTTAAAACTTCTTTTGGATTTAATCCACAGGTTTGATAATAAGCAATGCTATCGGGAATTGCTCTATCAAAAAAAACTATTTTATTTTTTGGAGCTATTTTTTCTGTTTTTATTTTTATTTTTAAAATTTTTTTTTGAAATTCAGTCTCATTGTTTCTGATTTCTTTTAATATTTTACCCTTGGCTATTTCTTTGTCAATAAAAACTCGGGCTGCTTCTAGAAAAACAATATAGCCCAATTTTTTTAATTCTTTAATTAAAGTGGTTTTACCAGAAGAAGGTCCGCCAGTTAAAACATACCAGTTTAATTTATTTGATTTATTCATTTTTTTATTATAGCAAAAAATTTAAATTTGACAAATTAATTTAAAACCCGTAATCAAATAAATTGATTACGGGTTTTATTTTTTTAAAATCACCTCCTTTAATTCTCGCCAATCAGAAATTGATTTTCCCTTAAAATCTGATTCATTGGGGTTGAACAAAATAAATGAGATTTTACAATTTCTTGCAAAATCATCATCCATTTTTGCGCTGTCCCCAATATACAGCACTTGGTCCTTATTTAAATTTTTTGCATAAAGTTTTTTATATTCTTCGCAAAAAATTTTAAATGGACCAACCCCAGGCTTTACTCTTTCCGCCTGGGAAAAATTGTCGCATCGACGACTTCGCATCAAGTCGTCAGTGACCACAATTTTTGGAATTTCAATACCCCATACTTCAAAACACTTTTCAATAAATAAATCGTGTCCTGAAGAAATAATCCCAAATTCCAAGGGATTATTTAATGCTCGGTAAAATTCTAAAAATCCCGAGCATGCTTGGGGCCAGACGGTTCCGCCTGGAAATCGCGTTCCGATTTCATTCCAAAAAATTCTCATCTTTACTCGGACGAGAATTTCCGAAATAATCGGAATGGGGAATTTTTCATCCCATTTAAAATTTGCCCCCTTCCCCTCAGGAACAAATTTTTTAAATTTTTTTATTCTTTTACTTATTTTAATTCTGCTTTGCCACCAGCTTCTTCTATTTTTTTCTTTATTTGTTCGGCCTCTTCTTTAGATACTCCTTCTTTTATCATTTTAGGAGCTGCATCTACTAAATCTTTACATTCTTTTAATCCTAATTGTGTTATTTCTCTAATTACCTTAATTACTCCTATTTTATTATCTCCAGATGCTGTTAATTCTATATTAAAACTGGTTTTTTCTTCAGCTTTTTCTCCTTCAGTCGCTCCTGTGGCTATTGCTGCCATAACTATTGGAGCTGCTGTAGCAGAAACTCCAAATTTTTTCTCTAAAACTTTAACCAATTCCGCTAAATCTAAAACGGATAATTTTTCTATTTGTTCCACTAAATCTTTAAATTTAGCTGGAATTTCAACTTGCATTTCTTCTTCCATAAAATTAATCCTTATAATCCATACGCTTAAATGTTATGGATTTATTAATAAATAAAATTAAATATTTTTTTCTTTAATTGCTTGCAATACACAAACAAAATTTCGTAAATTACCAGCCAAAACATTAACAAACCCAGAAATTGGCGCATTTATTCCTTTTACTACCATAGCTATTAATTCTTGTTTAGATGGTAATTGAGCTAATTTTAATATCTCATTTGGTTCAATAAAATTTCTTTCTAAAATTCCACCACTTATTTTTAAAATTTTATGTTCTTTTTGAAAATCTTTTAAAATTTTAGCTGGTGCAATTTCATCTTCATAACTAAAAATTATTCCCAATTCTTTTTCTAATTTTTTAGAAGCAATATTGTTTAAGTTATTTTTTTCTAAACACAATTTAAATAACTTTTTTTTAGTAACCAAAAAATCAATTTTTTGTTCTTTGCAAAGTTTTCTTAATTTTTGAAGCTCAATAACTTTTAAACCATAATAATTTATAAAAACCATTGATTTCATTTGAGAAAGTTTGTCAGATAATTGTTTAATTGTTTCTTGTTTTTGTTCTTTAGTTTTAGCCATATAAAACAATTTTTAGAAAATAAAAAAATCTACATTTGTAGATATTAAATATAAAATTTATTTTCCGCCTTTTATTTTGCGTTTTAAATTTTGTATTTTTGGCCTCGATAGGTTTTATTCTCTTTTTTTAAAAAGATACCTATTATCTACGGTTATCCACAATATAACATATATAAAAAATATGTCAAATTTAATTTAAAAAATTAATTATTCCAATCTTGTCTTACTAATAATTCTTTAGCGCGTAAAGGTTCGGCCATTATTTCTTTAACTATTTTTTCCATTCTCATTCCTTGTGAACCTTTGATTAAAAGAATATCTCCTTGCTCCATTCTATTTTGAATAAATTTTCCCGCTTCATCAGGAAAATCAAAAGAAAATATTTTATCATTTGACATTCCATTTTCTTTAGCGCTAATTGCAATTTCTCGCGCTTGTTCTCCCAAAGTGATTAAAATATCAATTTTATTATCAATAATTTTTTTACCAATTTTTTTATGTTCTTCTTTACTAAATTTTCCCAATTCTAACATATTGCCCAATATTGCCCATTTTTGCCCAACACAAGGAAGTCGAGACAAAATTTCTAAACTTATTTCAATTGTTTTAGGCGAGGCATTATAAGTTCCATCAATTAATAAAGTTTCTTTTATTCCTTTAATTAAATTCATTCGGCCGGGTGGTGATTTATATTCTCTTAAAGCCTCAGAAATTTCTATTAAATTCATTTTATAAATTATTCCTACTGCTGTTGCTGATAAAGCGGCATAAACACTTACTTCGCCAATAACATCCATTAAAAATACAGGCACTACATTGCCTTGATAATTTATTTTAAAATTAATTCCTTTAATTTTAGCTATTTGATCTTTTAAGTTAAGGCTTTCATTATTTTCTAATTTATAATTTAAAATTAATTCAGACGATCTTAAATCAGCTTCTTCGGAAAATCCAAAACTTAAAATTTGAGCTTCTGTTTTCTTTTTTATTTTTTTAATTATTTTACTATCCGCATTTAAAATTGCCCAACCATTAGGAGGAAGTTGTTTAATAATGCTTTGTTTCTCTTTTATTATATTTTCTAAAGAACCAAAAGTTTCAAGATGAGTTAATCCAATATCAGTTATTATTCCAATTTTACAAGGAGCAATTTTAATTAAATATCCAATGTCGTTTGGTTTGTTAGCGCCCATTTCTAAAATTAAAATTTGAGGGTAATTCTCATCTTTAAAAAAAATTAATTTTAATCCTTTTATAAAAATATTAAACCATTTTAATGGCGATTTTCCTGCAGAAGAACATCCTAAAATAGTCAAAGGAACACCCAATTCATTATTATAACTCCCGATGCTTTTTCTTACTTTAAATTGATTTTTTAAAACACAAAATACCGCTTCTTTTGTTGAAGTTTTTCCAAAACTACCTGTAATTCCAATAATTTCAGGTTTATATTTTGCTAATATTTTTTTAGCAAGAATTTTTAAAATTTTTTGAACAAGATATTTCATGATAAATAAAAATAAATTAAATAAAATTTTTCTTATTTAATTCTATCTTCTTATTTAATTTTGTCAAATTTTTAAATTTTTTTATTTTTTTGTTAATCTATATATTAATATAAAAGAAATAGTTTTTTAAAATTGACTTTTTGATATTTTAAATTAAAATAATAATCATGAAGCAAATTCAAGAAAATAAAACAATTATTATTCATTCCCCGCAAGAATTACCAGATTATAGTCGAATTGAACGGATTGAAGAACCTTGGATGGAAGTAGATATTATTATGCCAACAGAATTTTTAGGTTTAGTAATGCAATTATGTCAAGAAAAAAGAGGGGTTTATAAAAATATAGAATATTTATCAAATAGAGTAATTTTGCGTTATGAAATACCTTTAACCTCGCTTTTAACTGATTTTTATGATAAATTAAAAAGCGTAAGTAAAGGCTACGCTTCTTTAAATTATGATTTTTTAGAATATAGATATTGTGAAGTTGAGAAATTAAATATTATAATTGCCGAAGAGGTAGTTGAGGCTTTAACTGTAATTGTTTATAAAGATGAAATATATCAAATTGGAAGAAAAATAGTAGAATCTTTAAAAAAAGTTCTTCCTCGACAAATGTTTGATGTGAAAATTCAAGCCGCTGTTGGAGGAAAAGTTGTTGCTGCGGAAAAAATTTCAGCTTTTCGTAAAGATGTAACTGCTGGGCTATATGGCGGTGATGTAACAAGAAAAAGAAAATTATTAGAAAAGCAAAAGAAAGGGAAAAAGAAAATGAAAACATGCGGAAAAATTGATATTCCACCAGAAGTTTTTATTGCCGCGCTTAAAAAATAAAGTTATTTAAAAGTGTATCATGGAAATAATCATAGAAAGAATAACAATAGAACCAGTAATAATCCAAAATAATTTATGCAAAGTTTTTCTTTTCATATAAAAAAATAAAATATAAAAAAATAAGTTATTTTATAATAACAAAAATTTAATAAAAAGTGAAGGAATTAAAAAAAAATAAAATTTTGTTAAAAAAAATAATCGCTGAAAAAATTTGGCAAGTATTAAAAAAAGAAAAAATATGATTGTAGCTATTATTTTAGGCACTCCGTCGTTTATAGTGGGTAAATTTTAAGATTTTTTGGATTTTGGGTATAACTAGTGTTATCAAACCAATACCAATTAATTCTAGCGCTAATTTTGATATTTTTATTTGTTTAACAGCAACTTTATTTTTATTTTCAGCTATATTTATTGGAAAAAAATATAAACTTGAAAGATGGCAGGGAGTGTTTTTCCTTTTAGCTTATATTATTTATGTTATTTTTTTAATAAAACGTGGGTAGTTTCTTTTATTAAATTAGTTTATGCGAAAGAAATATTTTTTTTTAATTTTAATTTTATTTTTTTCTTTTTGTTTTCCGTTAAAAACGGAAGCGCAAGAAAAATTAAAAGGCGTAGGATTTTTAACTAAAAATATTTGGTATTCAAAAGAACCTTTTTTTGATGGAGATACTATAAGAATTTATACAATTATAAATAATAATACAGACGAAGATATTATTGGAAAAATTTTATTTTATAATGATAAAAAATTAATTGGTAGTAGTAACTTTTCTGCGATTAGCAGAGGATATGGAATAATAATTTGGATAGATTGGAAAGCCATTAATGGAAAACATTTAATTTCTGCTGAAATTAATGAGGCAAAAATTGCTAAAAAAGATGGAACCTTTATTGATATTGTTTCAGAATATTTTAAATCTTTTACTGATCTCATTGATGTTGATTTTGATACTGATAAAGATAAAATAGGAAATAAGGAAGATAAGGATGATGATAATGATGGATTATTAGATAAAGATGAATTGTTTATGGCTTTAAATCCATTAAATCCTGATACTGATCAAGATGGGGTAATAGATTCTATTGATACAAAACCAAAAGATCCAAGTATTTCTAAAGAAATTTCTTCTTTTCAAGAATCACCAAACTTTACTTTAGGCATTAAAGAATCGCAAGAAAAAATAATTCCATTAATAATGGAGGTGCCTGAAAAAATTAATCAATTTTTTGAAAAGAAAGAGGAAAAATTAAAATTTAAAAAAGAAGAAATCGAAAAAAATCCAGAAATAAAAAATTTTAAAGAAATAAAAAAGGAAATTTTTTCTATAAATAAAGAAAAAAGAGATAAAGGAGTTGCTCAATTTAAAGAGCAATTTAAAGCAAAAGAAGAAAAAAAGAAAATTACTAATTGGATATTTTTAGATTTTTTAAATTTTTTTTTAGAAAAAAGAATAATCATTTTTTATTTTCTTTTAATTTTATTTTTTATCGTTTGTTTAAAATGCTTTAAACGACGTAAATAATTTTTTATGAAATGTAAAATTTTTACTGATGGGGGAGCGAGAGGAAATCCAGGACCAGGTGGGATTGGAGTAGTAATAAAATACAATGACAAGGTTTTAGAATTTGCAGAATATATTGGACATGCAACAAATAATCAGGCGGAATATAAAGCAGTAATTTTAGCCTTAAAAGAAGCCGAAAAATTAAACATCAAAGAAATTGATTTTTATTTAGATAGTGAATTAGTGGTAAATCAATTGAATCGGAAATATAAAATTAAAAATCAAGATTTGAGTTTATTATTTATTCAAATTTGGAATTTGAGTTCAAATTTTAATAAAATTACTTATACGCATATTCCTCGTGAGCAAAACAAAGAAGCTGATCGATTGGTTAATCAAGCGTTAGATGAAAAATATAAAAACATTTAATTAAAAAAATATTTTAATTCTAATTTTCAATTTTGAAATTTTCAAACATTTTTTATTTGAAAATTATGTTTAAAATTTATGCAAAAAAATTTGTTCAAACTTTTTTCCCCTAAATCAATTGTTATTATTGGTGCGTCTCATGAACCAGGCAAGGTGGGTTATGAAATTATTAATAATATTATAAATGGAAAATATAAAGGAGAAATTTTTTTAATTAATCCAAAAGCAGGAAAAATTTTAGGAAAAAAAGTTTTTAAAAATCTTTTAGAAATTAAAAAAAATATTGATTTAGCGATTATTGTTGTTCCAGCAAAAATTTGCCCAGTAGTTTTAGAAGAAGTTGGTCAAAAAGGAATAAAATGTGCAATTATTGTTTCTGCTGGATTTAAAGAAACAGGAAAAAAGGGGATTGAGTTGGAAAATGAAATTAAAAAAATTGCTAAAAAATATCAAATTTCTTTTTTGGGACCCAATTGTTTGGGATTAATTAATCCCAAACAGGTCTTAAATGCTACTTTTGGTATAGATTTTTTGCCTTCAAAAGGAAATATTTTTTTTCTTTCTCAATCAGGCGCGATTCTTTGCGGATTTTTAGATTTGGCTGATCAAAATAATTTAGGTTTTAGCAAGATCATTAGTCTAGGGAACAAAGCCAATCTTTCAGAAAATGATTTTTTAGAATTTGCATTAAATGATTCTCAAACGAAAATAATTTTGCTTTATTTGGAAAGTTTTGCTGACGGAAAAAAAACAATTGAGATTTTAAAAAAGAATTCAAAGAAACCAGTAATTCTTTTAAAGGCTGGTTTAAGCGAAAAAGGGCAAAAAGCCGCATCTTTGCATACTGGCAGTTTAGCTGGTTCAAATGAAGCGTTTGAAGCGTTTATTAAAAAAACAAACATTATTAAAGCAGATTCTTTGCGAGATTTATTTGATTTAGCCAAGGGATTTAGTTTTCAAAATTTATTGCAAGAAAATAAAATTACAATTTTAACCAATGCTGGTGGCTTAGGAGTTTTAGGCGCTGATGCCGTAGAGAAGTTTAAAGTTAAAAGTTTAAAGTTAAAAGTTAAAGATAATTTAGAATTAGTAGATTTGAGTAAAGAGACAAAAGATTTTTTGAAAAAAAATTTGCCATTAGCATGTAGTGTAGAAAATCCTGTTGATGTTATTGGCGATGCTAAAGCTGATCGATATAAAATTGCTTTAGAGTCTATTTTAAAAGATAAAAATGTCTCAGTTGTTTTGGTTTTTTTGACGCCTCAAAAAATGACTGAGCCAGAAAAAATAGCCGAGGCAATTGTTTTGCTTTTTAAAAAATATAAGAAGCCAATTTTTACTTGTTTTTTTGGTCAAAAAAGTGTAAAAAAAGCAATTGAAATTTTAGAAAAAAATAAAATTCCTAATTTTGATTCACCAGAGAAAGCAGTTGAAGTAATTCAAAAAATGCAAAAAAATAATCAGATTTTTAAAGAAATAAAAAACGTTGGGCAATTTAAAATTTTAGAAAAAAATAAAATTAAAAAAATTTTAAATGAAGCAGGCGAACAAAAAAATTTAAAACCAGAAAAAGTAGCGGAAATTTTAAAGATTTGCAAAATTATGTGTCCAAAATTTAAAATTGCTTTTTCAGAAGAAGAAGCAATAAAAAAAGCTCAAGAACTTTCTTATCCATTAGTAATGAAAACTGCTTGTCTAGATATTTTGCATAAAAAAGATATTGGCGGAGTAAAATTAAATTTAAAAAATATACAAGAAGTAAAAAAAGCTTATCAAGAAATTGTTAAAAATATTAAAAACAATAAAGTAATTATTCAAGAAATGGTTCAAAATGGAGAGGAAATAATTATTGGAATGAAAAGAGATGAAGAATTTGGACCATTAATTATGTTTGGTTTGGGAGGAATTTTTGTTGAAATTTTAAAAGATGTTTCTTTTGGCATTGCTCCTTTGGGTTATAATGAAGCAAAAGAAATGATTTTTTCTACAAAAGGTTATCAAATTCTTAAAGGCGCTCGAGGAGAAAAAGAAAAAGATATTAATTCAATTATTGAAATTCTTTTAAAAATTTCTGAATTAAGTTTAAATTTTCCTCAAATTAAAGAAATCGATTTGAATCCGGTTAAGGTTTTTGAAGCTTCTCGAGTTTCATTAAAAAAAGGTTATTCTGTGCTTGATTTTAAAATTATTTTATCTTAAAGAAATAATAAAAAATGTCATAGGTTTAATATGACATTTTTTATTATTTCGACGATTTTTTTTTCTGCGTTTTGTTTATTTAATTTACCAATATTTTCACTCAAACTTTGCAATTCTTTTTTATTTGGAAGTAATTTTCTTATTTCTTTAATAATTAAATTTGGATCTTTTATTAATTCATTTTGATCCAACACAATTGTCGCTTGATTATTTTTAAAAAATTGAGCGTTTTCTTCCTGATGTGTTTGAGGCATCGGGATTAAAATGCTAGGTTTTTTAAAATAACTTAGTTCAGTTAGAGTTCCAATACCCGCACGGGAAATAACTAAATCTGCCACAAGATAAGCATCTTTTATTTTTTTTATTAAAAAATCATATGCATGATAATTTTGAATTGATAAATTTTTATCAATCTTTCCTCCAGTTAAATGAATAATCTGACAAAATTCTGTTAATTTAGGCAAGGTCTGAATAATAATTTTATTTAAATCTAATGCGCCAGTTCCACCACCAATTATTAAAATGGTTGGCAAATTTTCTTTTAAAGAAAAAAATTCTCTTGCTTTTTTAATTTCTAAATCATAATTTATAATTTGTAATTCCTGTCGTATTGGATTTCCTGTCCAAATTGTTTTTTTCTTTGGAAAATCTTTAAGTGATTTTTCAAATGTTGTTGTGATTTTTTTAACAAATGAGCTAGTTAATTTATTTGCCAAAGTGGGCCGAATATCTAATTGATGAATTAAACAAGGGATATGCAATAACCAACCAGCCCAAATTACGGGTACAGCAACAAAACTACCGGCTGATAAAATAATATTTGGTTTGAATTTTAAAATAATAAAAAAAGACTGGAAAAAAGCTATTTTTATTTTAAAAATATCAATAAAATTTTGCCAGCTAAAGTATCGTCGTAATTTTCCAAAAAAAATTTCTTTAAAAGGAATTTTATAATTTTCAATTACTTTTTTTTCTGGTCCATTTTTGGTTCCTAGCCATAAAAATTGAACTTCATTATTTTGTTTTTTTATCTCTTCCGCAATTGCTAATAACGGGCTGACCGATCCCATTGTTCCTCCGCCACACAATAAAATTTTCATAAAATTTGTTAATTGTTTTTTTATTTTTATGATTTATCACATCCACTTTTTTATTTTAAAATATCCAAGCATGCTTACAGACAAAGAAAGCATTAAAAACATAATGAGCCAAAAACTATATGAACTTTCTTCTACAAAAGGCATTTTTACATTCATTCCAAAAATAGCGGCCATTAAAGTAATTGGGAATATAACAACAGAAATAATTGTTAAAAGTTTCATAATTTCATTAAGACGAAATGAAATTAAAGTTTCATTCGTTGCATGCAGGGCGTTAATTGATTCTTTATAATTTTCTAAACTATCCCAAATTTCTTTTGTATATTCAATTAAATTATTAAAATAAATATTTAATTTAATAATAGAAAAAAATTGAGGCGCTTTAATAATCAATTTTCTAATTACGGTTTTGTGAGCCTGCATCACTTTTCTGAAATTAACAATATTTTGTTTAACATTTAAAATTTCGCCGACCATTTTTCTTTCATGTCCGGCAAAAATTCGTTTTTCAATATTATCAATATCAATGCTGATATGATTAAGGATTGGAAAACAATAAAATAAAAGCGAGTTTAAAATTTCATAAAGCAAAGTGGCTGGATTGCCACTTAGATATTCTTCTTGAGAATCCTTATTATTTTCAATAGATTTAAGCAAGTCAATTAAGGGCGTTAATTCATTATTATGGACAATTACCAATAAATCTTTTTGAATAAAAAAATCCACTTCAGAAGAAAAAATTTCTTTTGTTTGATGATCATAAATTGGGAAAATCAAAACCATAAACAAATAATCGGCTCTTTCAACTATTTTTGTTCTTTGAGGAGGAAGTAAACAATCTTTTACATCTAAAGGATAAAATTTACATTCTTTTTCTAAATAGTCTAATTCTTTTTCTCCTGGTTTGTTTATATTAATTAAGGTTAAATTTTTCCCTTTTGTTTCATGAAAATACATAATTAATTTATTAAAATATAATTTTAATTAATTATATTTTAACATAATAAAAAAATAAGTAAATAATTTTACATAATTTTGTATAATATTACCTATAAATGATTTATTTATATAAATTGTACGGGGTTGAACCCCGTATAATTTAACGCATAAAGCTGTGCTGTTTGTAAAAAATTCGTTTTACTATTTCCACTAAAATTAAATAAAAAATTACTAATCCAATGATAACAAATAAAATATTTAAAGGTAATGGAGAAAATTTAAAAAACTTTCCCAATAAAGTATATGGTATCGCCCATCCAATAGCAATCGCCATAAAGGTACTAAAAATAAGCCATTTACTAGCTCTGCTTTGTAAAAAAGGAATTTGTTTTGTTCTAATAATATGAATTACCAAAATCTGAGTTGTTAATGATTCCAAAAACCAACCAGTTTGAAAAGCTGATTCGCCTAATTTAAAAACAAAAAATAATAGAAAAAAAGTCAAAAAATCAAAAATAGAACTAATCGGTCCAAAAGCATACATAAACTTTTTAATAAAACTTAAATCCCATTTTCTGGGCTTTTCTACCCATTCATTATCAACCTTGTCTGTTGGAATTGTCACCTGCGAAATATCATAAATAAAATTATTTAATAAAATTTGAATTGGCAACATTGGTAAAAATGGAATAAAAAAAATCGCACCTAAAACACTAAACATATTTCCAAAATTAGAACTCAAACCCATCATAATATATTTCATTGTATTTCCAAAAGAACGTCTGCCCTCAATAACTCCCTCAATAATCGGTTGAAGATGTTTTTTTGTTAAAATAATATCAGCTGATTCCTTGGCAATATCAACAGCATTATTAACTGAAATGCCAACATCAGCTGCTTTGAGCGATGGCGCGTCATTAATACCGTCGCCCAAATATCCAATCACATCGCCATTTTTTCTTAAAATATTAATTACCCGACTTTTTTGATCTGGAGAAAATCGAGCAAAAATTGTTGTATTTTTTATTTTAGCAAGCAGAGCGCCATTTGAAAAACCATCAATGTCACTGCCCAAAAGTATTCCCTTAATTTTCAACTCAACATCATTGCAAATTTTTTGCGTGACCAATTCATTGTCGCCGGTGATTACTTTTACTTCTATGCCATATTTTTTTATCTGCTCCAAAACCGGCGCTAAATCCTTTTTGGCTGGATCAAGAAAAGACACAAAACCCAATAACTCTAATTTTTCTTCATCTAAATGCGTATATTTATCTTTTGGAGATAATTGAGATTTGGTCGCAACAGCTAACACTCGATATCCTTCAGCGCTCAATTTATGATAATAATCAACAGCAATATTTTTATATTTTTCTGTTAATAAACTTTTTTCATTATTTTCAAAATAATAATCGCATTTTTTTATTATTTCTTCTGGCGCGCCTTTTGTGATTAAAGTTCTTCCTTCCGGACCAACAACCGCTATGCTCAACATTTTTCGTGTAAAATCAAACGGAATTTCTTCAACCTTTTGATAATTATTAATATTCGTATTTTTGTATTCCATTACTGCTTTATCTAAAGGATTTTTTACTCCAGTTTGATGAAAACTATTTAAATAAGTGTATAAAAATACCTGCTCATTGTGAACGCCAAAAATATCAGTGTAAGTAACTAATTCAATTTTGTCTTCAGTCAAAGTGCCAGTCTTATCAGCGCACAAAATATTCATACTGCCAAAATCTGGAATCGCTGATAATCGTTTTACAATAACGCCAATTTTAGCCATTTTTTGCGAACCACGCGCCATTGCGATAGACATAATCATTGGCAACAATTCTGGCGTAACACCCACGGCAATAGCAACAGCAAAAATAAATGAACCCAAAATATCTTGCCTAATCAACGAATTAAACAACATAATCAATAAAACCAAAAAAAATATCACCTTCATTATCAAAAAACCAAACTTTGTAACGCCTAATTCAAAATCACTTTTTTCGTCTTTTTTTAAAACATTTTTTGCAATTTTGCCAAATTCAGTATTTTGTCCAATATTAAAAACAATTGCCAACGCTGTGCCACTAATTACATTTGAACTGGAAAAAACCAAATTATTTTGCAAATTAGTTTGATCAATTGGCACAGCATCAGGCATTTTTTCACAAGGAAATGATTCACCTGTTAAAGATGATTGATTAACAAAAAAATCATCAGCCTCAATAATTCTTGCGTCAGCAGGTACTAAATCGCCAGAACTCAAAAAAATAATATCGCCCAAACAAACCTCGCTAGTTTTAATTTCTTTTTTATTCCCAAAACGAATAACAGTCGCAGTAGCACTCACTTTTTCTTTGAGTTTTTTAGCAGCATTATTAGCGCTGTGTTCTTCAAAAAAATCCAAAATAACACTCGCCAACACCATTATAAAAATAATAACTGCATTAGTAGTTTCTTTAAAATAAGCTGAAATTGTTGCGGCAATTAATAAAATAATAATTAAAGGACTTTTAAAATGCGACAAAAATTCCAATGCAATGTTTATTTCTTTATTTTCTGAAATTTTATTCAATCCATATTTTGTCAATCTTAATTTTGCCTCATCTTCGGTCAATCCATTTTTTGAGGTTTGTAATTTTTGAAAAATATCTGCAAGCGACGAAACAGAAAAATATTCTGCATTATTATTAATATTATTTTTTTGAGAATTATTTTGCATGTATTTTATATATGTTTATAGTTTTTTATTTTAATTTTTTACTTTATTTATATATATTTCTTTTTCTTTTTGGCTGTAAGAAAACAAATTAAAGATTCTGATAAAAGTATAAATTATTTAGCTAAAAAATTCAATCTTTTTTGGAATACTTGTAAAAAGAAGTTTTAAGGATTTTATCCTTACAAAATAAATTACATTTTAACTGAATGGATTTGAATTTTCTTACAAAGCTCTTTTAAAAAACAAAAGAACAAAAAAATCATCCATTTGACAAAATTTGTTTAAAGAATAAAATTGAGCATAGAACAATTAAATTTAAGTATTCTTGGGCCAATAGAATAATTGAAAATTTTAATTTATAAATATGAAAGATAGAACAAAAATTATAAATTTTATAAAAAAAAGACCGCATTTGATTTGGTATGTTAAAAATTATGAAAGGTTAAACGATGAATCAATTGTTGAACATACTTTGAATTACGGTGATTGGGATGATGTGCAAACATTGATTAAAATTATGGGCATTAAAGAAATGGCAAAGATTTTTTATAAAAAATCAAAACCATCAAAAATGGGAAGGCAAAATTATGATAAAAAAGTAATAAATTATTTTAATTTATATTTTAAAAAATATGCAAGATAAATTTCATAAAGAAATTTTAACAAAAGAACAAATTGAATTATTGCCACTTGTAAAAGAATTTATTAAAGATTTTGGTTTAGTCGGTGGAACAGCAATTGCTTTACAGATTGGACATAGAGAATCAATTGATTTTGATTTATTCTCTAATAAAGAATTTAATAATGTTAAAATTAAAAAAATAACAGTAAAAAATAAATATAAAATTAGTAAAGTGTATAAAGATGAATTAGGACAATTTACTTTTTTTATAAAGAATGTTCAATTTACTTTTTTTCATTATCCATTTGAAATTAATTATTCAGAACGATTTGATAAAATAATTAAAATGTCAGATCTTTTAACTCTTGCTGCAATGAAAGCATATGCCTTAGGCAGGAGAGCAAAATGGAAAGATTATGTTGATTTATATTTTATAATTAGAGATTTTCATTCAGTTAAAGAAATAGTTAAAAAGGCTGGTGAAATTTTTGGACCAGAATTTAATGAAAAACTTTTTAAGATTCATCTTTCTTATTTTAATGACATTAATTATCAAGAAGAAGTAATCTTTAAAAAAGGATTTGAAGTTGATGATAAAATAATAAAAAAAGCACTTATTAATTTTAGCCTTGAAAAATAATAATAAAATTTTTAAAATATCTTAATTTAGGGCTTGTAGATGGACTATGTGCTGTGTAAGACAGTTAACGGTTATTGACAGAGTGAAAGTATAGAACCCTTTTTAAATATTTTTGGACAAATTGTAAATTGGATTGACAATTTGTCCAAAGGTGCTAATATGTGAATATATGATTAATCGTATTATTGGTAATAAATTAATAAAATTAGCTTCAAAATTTCCTGTTGTTTCTGTGATTGGACCAAGACAATCTGGAAAAACTACGCTTGTACGTAATATTTTTCCAAAGTTAGATTATGTGTCTTTGGAAGATTTAGATACGCGTGATTTTGCTTTACGTGATCCAAGAGGATTTTTAGCTTCTTATAAAAAAGGAGTTATTATAGATGAAGTTCAAAGATGTCCAAATATTTTTTCTTACATTCAAACTATTGTTGATGAAAAAAATATTTCTGGTCAATTTATTCTTACAGGATCTCAAAATATATTATTGCAAGAAAATTTATCTCAAAGTTTATCAGGTAGAGTGGCAATATTAAAATTATTACCATTAAGTTTTGAAGAATTAAAAAATAGTCAGAAAAAAATAGGTAATATTGAACAATATTTATTTAATGGATTTTATCCAAGAATATATGATAAAAAAATTGCCGCAGTTGATTGGTATCCTAATTATATTCAAACTTATATAGAACGTGATGTGCGGTTAATAAAAAATATTGGTAATTTAAGTGTGTTTCAGAAATTTGTTAAAATGTGCGCTGGAAGAATTGGTCAAATACTTAATTTATCATCTTTAGGAAATGAATGTGGTATAAGTCATAATACTGCAAAATCTTGGCTTTCTATTTTAGAATCAAGTTATATTATTTTTTTATTAAAACCTTATTATAATAATTTTAATAAAAGATTAATAAAAATGCCTAAATTATATTTTTATGACACTGGATTGGCTTGTTCTTTATTAGGTATACAAAATGAAAAACAATTATCAACACATTATATAAAAGGAGGGTTATTTGAATCTTTTGTAATTTCAGAAATTTTTAAAAAAAGATTCAATCTTGGTGTAGAGCCAAATTGTTACTATTGGAGAGATAAAAGTGGTAATGAAATAGATTGTTTGATAGATGAAGGTGGCAAGCTTATTCAAATTGAGATTAAGAGCGGAAAAACAATTTCCAGTGATTTTTTTATAGATTTGCAATATTGGAAAAAAATTGTTGGAGAAAATAATACTAATTTTAATGTAATTTATGGAGGTGATGTAGAACAAAAAAGAACAGATATAAAAATAATTAATTGGAAAAATATGTTCAATAATTTAATTTAAAAAAATTATATGGGATTAAAATTAATAACAAAAGAAGTTATTAATAAAGAAATTATTGATAAATTTTCATATGATTTTATTTTAGAGGATGATGGAGTTTATTTAATAGAAATAATCGCCAGTGCTAAAAATTGGCGACAGAATGTTAAAAATTTAAGATCTTTTTTTAAAGATGATGATTTAGCTTTAGCTTTGGATATAATGGAAATTACTACTTCAAATAGTAATAAAACTGATGCAAGAGCTATTTGGAATGGCAATGAATTAAAAGGATTTTTAAAAACAGTTGTGATTACAGTTAAATTAAAAAAAGGAAAACATATTTTATTTTTTACTCCAGATCAAAAACCATATTTAAAAAGTATTATAATTTCTAAATTAGAAGAAACAGATAAAATAACCTATATCCTTGTAGATAATAATCCGGCGCAAAAAGGAGACAACAGACCATGGCTAAGCTTTATTTTGATTAATTTATCAATCAAAAATATAACTATTTTAGCTAAAGCTGATAAAATAGGCAGAGACGATGATGATATTAAATTAATTATTAATAGTGAAATACAAAAAAATGAAGATAAAAAATCCCATCAAAATTGGTATTGGTGCGGTAAAATTTTAAAAGGCAAGGAAAAAGAGTTTAAAAAAATAGTAGATTTTGATCAAGGCTTTTATTGTGTTGATTTATGGGCGGATGAAAGTCCTTTTTTGGAAAAAATTGAAATAGTTTTTGGGGAAAATGAAGAAAATAATATTAGAAAATATATTTATAAGAGTATAAACGGTAAAGAGGATTATAATAGATTTAATGAGGTCATTGTGGCTAATACAGATTTTTGGAACAATCAATTTTTAAATGACACTGACCCGCCAGAAGAAATTTTAGATCCTAATTTGGTAAAAGCAATAATTTTTCAAGAAAGCAGAATGGGCTATGATGAAAATGCTGGAAAAAATATTATGCAAGTTGGAAATGTTGGCGACCCATCTTTAAAAACATTAAGAGGAGAATTAAAAGAATATTGGATACATAATGGAAAAGAAATTCTTTTAAAGTATGATAATGCGCAAATTAATAATGAAAATGATAGTATTTATTGGGGAATTCGGTGGTTATATCATAAAGCTCAAGGAATAACTAAGGATAATAAAAGATATTGGTTATCGTGGCGAGAAGCTGTTAAAAAGTATGGTCCAAATAATGATAAGTATGTTAATAATGTTTGGGATATTTATACTAAAGGGGTTGATAAAAGAAGTAAGCCGTTGTTAAAATTATGGTTTATTTTTGTGCCATTTATAATTATTTTATTGTCAGGAGCTTTTTGGATTTATAATAATCAAGGAAAAATGTTTTTTAGTTATAATGATGGGGAAGGTGAATGGTTATGCGGAAATAAAGCATGGCTTAATGTTGCTGTTTTAGATGGATTTAAACTAAAAAAAGTTAGAATTAATGAAATTCAAGAAATGAAAGGAGATTGTGTTGGTCTTAAAAAAGGTAGTTTAGAATATTTTTATATTGATTTAGATAATGATGGACAAAAAGAAATTGTGCTTGATAGCCAATGGGATAATGGCAATGTTGTAAAATATTTTTTGAAAATAAAAAAAGATAAATTGGTTTTAATACCGATTAATGGTTTGTACATGTATGGTTATTCAGAGAGTTTAAATAATAAAACAGTATATTTGGATTGGCAATATGAACAAGATAAATATACTTTTGTTACTGAGAGCGTTGTGCATTATTCAAACGCGCCAAATACGATTTTTCGCGACCTTTATCATTTTAACGATAAGGGTGAAATTGAACTTTATAAGCGTGAGACAGAAGAGTTGACTGATCATGTTTCTACTATTGGACGTATTACAGAAATGCCTTTGTGATTTTATTTTAGCGGATGATGGAATTATTTTTTTAAAAATAATATAATATGCAAAAAAACAAAAAGATAAACGTAAAAGGAATGGAAATAATAATTTTTCAACAAAAAAATGAGGATTATATTTCTTTAACAGATATTGCTAAATACAAAAATTCAGAAGCAGGGTTGGTTATATCGCACTGGTTAAGCACCCGGTTTGCTATTGAATTTATGGGAATATGGGAACAAATAAATAATCCAAATTTTAAAGTAACTGAATTCTATTCGCGATTATGCTTTAATTGAACAACTTATAGTATTATCAAATCTTGAAAGCATCAACGCTGTGTTAATTCATCAAGGATTAGCCCAAAATAAACGAATCCAACAACTTAACAATATTGCTATAATACAAATAAAATCGCTTTTAGGAAATAAAGAAATAAAAAAATTAAAATAAGTTTATGTTAAATAATTTTTTAATTTTTAAATTTAGTAAATAAAGATTAAAGCATCGTTTAAAAGTTAGAAAAATTAAACTATTATTTAGAAATTAGAAATTATAATTTAGAAATTATTTTTTATGTATTTATCTTTAAATTGGCTAAAAGAATTTGTTAATATTCCAAAATCCATCACTCCGGAAGAATTGGGTTTGAAAATATAATTTAATAAAATTATGGCAAAAAATCAAAAAATAATTGTAAAAGGAATTGAGATTACAATTATTAAACAAAATAATATTGATTATATTTCTTTAACAGATATGCTTAAGGCAAAAGATGGTGATTTTTTTATTTCTGATTGGCTTAGAAATAGAAATACGGTTGAATTTATTGGTATTTGGGAAAGTATTTATAATCCAAATTTTAATTATGGCGAATTTGCCATAATTAAAAGCAAAGCAGGATTGAATAATTATAAAATAAGCGCAAAAGAATGGGTAGAAAAAACAAATGCAATAGGATTGAAAGCCACAACAGGAAGATACGGTGGTACTTATGCCCATAAAGATATTGCTTTTGAATTTGGAATGTGGATTAGCGCCGAATTTAAAATATATTTAATTAAAGAATTTCAAAGATTAAAACAAGAAGAAAATAATAGATTAAAACTTGAGTGGAATTTACAAAGGACTTTGGCAAAAATTAATTACAAAATTCATACAGACGCGATAAAAGAAAAATTAATTCCAATATTCGCGATTATGCTTTAATTGAACAACTTATAGTATTATCAAATCTTGAAAGCATCAACGCTGTGTTAATTCATCAAGGATTAGCCCAAAATAAACGGATCCAGCAACTTAACAATATTGCTATAATTCAAATAAAATCGCTTTTAGGAAATAAAGAAATAAAAAAATTAAAATAAGTTTATGTTAAATAATTTTTAATTTTTAAATTCAGTAAATAAAAATTAAAGCATTGTTTAAAAGTTAGAAAAATTAAACTATTATTTAGAAATTAGAAATTATAATTTAGAAATTATTTTTTATGTATTTATCTTTAAATTGGTTAAAAGAATTTGTTGATATTCCAAAATCAATAACACCAGAAGAGTTGGGTTTGAAATTAACGACTCATACTGTTGAAATTGATGGAATAAAAAAACAAGCTGAAAATCTTGATGGTGTTGTTGTTGGGGAAATTTTGGAAATTAAAAAACATCCTAATGCTGATAAACTACAATTAGTAAAAGTTGCTATTGGAAAAGAAAAATTAGAAATAGTTTGTGGTGCGTCTAATATTGAAGTTGGTCAATTAGTCCCAGTTGCTTTAATTGGAGCAATTTTACCAAATGGAATGGAAATAAAAGAAGCTGAAATTAGAGGGGAAAAGTCTAATGGTATGTTGTGTGCTGAAGATGAATTGGGATTAGGAAAAGGTCATGATGGTATTTTAATTTTAAATAAAACTGAAGTTGGTCAAAAATTTAATGAATATTTAGGGCTAGATGATGTTGTTTTTGAAGTTGATAATAAAAGTATTACTAATCGGCCAGATTTATGGGGGCATTATGGAATGGCAAGGGAGATCGGAGCTTTTTTAAATATAAAATTAAAGAAATATAATGTGAATACTGTGAATAAGAATGTGAATTCTGCGAATATGCGAATTAAAGTTAAAGTTGAGGATCAAAAATTATGTCCGCGATATATGGCAATTGCTATGGATGGAATAAAAATAAAACAATCTCCTGAGTGGATGCAAAAAAGATTAATTGCTGTTGGAATGCGACCGATAAATAATATTGTTGATATTACTAATTATGTTATGTTGGAATTGGGGCAACCAACACACATTTTTGATTTTGATAAAATTAAAAGTGTAATTTCTAAACAAATCCCATCCGCCAGCTGGCGGACCAAATCAAAAATAAATATAATAATAAGAAATGCGAAAAATAACGAAACAATAAAAACATTAGATAACAAAGATCAAAAATTAGATGAGAGTATGTTGGTGATTGCGGATAATAAAAAATCAATTGCAATTGCAGGTGTAATGGGTGGCGCGAATAGTGAGGTTGATGAAAATACTACTTCTATCTTAATTGAATCAGCTAATTTTGATCCTGTTTCAATTAGAAAAACATCTCAAAAATTGGGTTTGCGTTCTGAGGCGTCAATGCGTTTTGAAAAATCTTTGGATCCGAATTTATGCGAAATAGCAATGGCGCGTATTATGGAATTGATCAAAGAATTTTGTCCGCAAGCTGAAATTATTAGTGAATTAAGCGATGAAAAAAAATATTCTTTAAATCAGGGACCAATTGAATTAGATTTAGAATGGGTTGAAAAAAGAATTGGTAAAAAAATTGAAGAGAAAAAAATTATAGAAATTTTAGAAAATTTGGGATTTGAAATTAGAAAAAATAATAATATTTTAATAATAACAATTCCAACTTGGCGAGCAACTAAAGATATTTCTATTTCAGAGGACTTAATTGAAGAAATAATAAGAATTTATGGTTATGATAATTTAGAATCAGAAATGCCAATTATTATGATGGAGGCGCCAGAAATTAACAATAAACGTTTATTGGAAAGAAAAATAAAAAATATTTTATCAATAGGCGCAAAATTAACAGAAGTTTATAATTATTCTTTTATTGGCGAAGAGCAATTAAAAAAAATTAAAATAAATAATTTTTCATCATTTATAAAATTAGCCAATCCGATTGCTAGTAATCAAACAATGTTGCAACAAAGTTTAGTTTTTAATTTATTGGAAAATATTAAATTAAATCAGGCAAAATATGAAAACATTGGTTTATTTGAAATTGGAAATATTTTTTTAAATTCATCTGGAAATATTAACAAAGATAATAAAACCAAAGACATATTACCTTATCAAGAAAAAAATATAGGGATTATATTGGCTAGTAAAAACGATAATCTTTTTAATAAAGCCAAAGGAGTTGTTGAATATCTAGTGAATGATTTTAATTTAGAAATTAATTTTAATCCAATTAAAGATTGTCCAGAATGGGCGAACAAAAAAACAGTTGCTGAAATAATTATTGCGAATAAAAATATTGGAATAGTAGCGCAATTAGATGAGAAAATTGCCAGTAATGTTGGAATTAAAAAACAAGTTGTTGTTGTTGAAATAAATTTTCAAAAATTTTGCGATTTAATTTTAAATAATCAAAATAAAAAATATCAAGAAATTCCTCAACATCCACCAGTCATAAGAGATTTGGCATTTGTAATTGACGAAGAAATTTTATATAGCGACATTAAAAATGAAATAGAAAATTTTAATTATTTAATTAGTTTAGTTGAATTATTTGATGTTTTTCAAGGAGGCAGATTGGGTCATGGCAAAAAAAGTTTAGCGTTTCATATTATTTATCAGGCTATAGATAGAACATTAACCATTGAAGAAATAGATCAAATGCAAGAAAAATTAATAAAAACTTTAGAAAAAAAATTTAACGCTCAGATACGAGATTTTTGAGAAATTATAAATTTTAAATTAAAAACATCTATGTCTTTAAAGGTTTACATTTTTTTAATATCAATCTGCACAATTCTTTGCTGGGTTTCATTTGGAATTGTTTTGTGGAATATTAATCCTTTTGAAGCGGAAATAGGAGGGTTTATTTTGTTTTATTTTAGTTTGTTTTTATCCTTAATGGGCGTAATCGCATTAGGAGGATCCTTAATTAGAATGAAATTGCATCGTAATAAATTAATTCCTAAGCAAGCAATAATTGCTTTTCGCCAAGCTATTTGGTTTTCTGGTTTGATTATTTTCTTTTTAATTTTACAAGGTTTTAATTTATTGTATTGGTGGAATATTAGTTTATTTATTTTATTTTTGGCGGTTTTAGAATTTTTCTTTATTTCATTAGACAAGAAATAATATTGAAAAATATCTGGAGTGTCTAGAGTTGAACTCTTGACATTAAAAAATAACAAAAAAATGAATATAAAATTAGAAAAATATAATGACAAAGTAATTAGGCGAATTATTATAGGTCTAATTATTTTTTTACCCATAATTTTTAATCCTTTTGGGTTTTGTGTTTTTCCTTTACCTCGAATAGCGTTACTTTATTTAACAACAACTTTTTTAGTAATAATTTTTCTTTATAGTTGTATTAAAAATCAAACATTTATTTATAAAAAATCCTTGTTCTATTTATTGATTGGGGTTTTTTTATTTTTTATAATTTTGTCTGCATTATTTTCTCAAGATAAATACACTGCTTTTTTTGGGTATTCTTTGACATATGAAGGTGTTTTTTCTTGGTTGTGTTATTTTGTTTTATTTTTTCTTGCTAATCTTTATTTTAATTCAGAAAAAGAAATTAAAAAATTGTTTTTAATTTTAAGTATTCCTTTATTTTTTGTTTCTCTTTTTGCGATTGGCGAATATTTTTTCCATTGGCAAATAATGGAATGGCATCAAAATAAAGGAGAAAGAGTTATTTCTTTTTTGGGAAGTCCATCTTTTCTGGGAGTTTATCTTGTTTTACTTTTGCCAATTTATATTAATTTTATCCGTCTAAAAGAATTTAATTGGAAATGGCGAGGTTATTTAATTGTATTGAATTTAATGGCGATTTTGTCTTTGCTAATGACTTTTTCGCGTGGCGCATGGTTGGGATTTAGCATTGCTATGATTTTTTTAATTTTAATTAATCTTAAAAATAGAAATCTTCTAAATCTTCCTTATCAGGGAGACTTAAAGAAAAAGAAATTTTCTGAAAGTCCTCTTGATGGACATCGGAGGGGTTGGGGGATTTTCAAAAAAGAAACCCCCTTAATCCCCCTTATCAGGGGGACAAAATTAATTAGCCCTCTAATAATTTTTACAGCGTTAATTATTAGTGGTTGGCTGTTGATTAATAATACCTATTTTGGACAACAAATTATTGATCGAATTAAATTTAGCTTTGTTCAAAATCCTGCGACCACAGTTAATACTTCTAGTGGCAGGCTTTTGCTTTGGCAACAAACAATAAATATGATTAAAGATCATATTTGGTTTGGCGTTGGACCGGATAATTTTGCGCCAAGCATTCCTAAATATTTTTTGCCAGAATGGCATCTCTATTTTGGACTTCAAGCCGAGAAAGCGCATAATGAATTTTTAAACCTTTGGGCGACAATGGGAATTGGCGCGTTATTGAGCTATCTGATTATTTTAATTTATTTTTTTTATATTTTGTTATCCCGACCGAAGCGACTTATAGAAGCGGAGTGGAGGGATCCCTTAATTCCATTTAAGGGTATTAGTGTTGGTAAAAATTTACAAAATAATTCGCAAACAATTTTAATTCAAGGAATTTTGGCGAGTATGATTGCATATCTTGTGGCGATGCAATTCCATTATTCTAGTATTGATTTGGCACCATTGTTTTGGATTTTTATGGGTATTGCGCTTTCTTTAATTCAGCAAGACGGTAATATTAAAAGTAGAGATGCAAAATTTTGCGTTTTTGCTTTTGTTAAATATGTTTTTGGCGCAATAGCTATTTTTTTAATTTTATTAATTGTACTTTTTTCTTATAAAATAATTCGAGCGGATTATTTTTTTGTTCAAGGATTAAAAAATAACCAAATAGATTTGGCAATAGAAAATTTAGAAAAAGCGATTGAAAAAAATAAAAGATCAATTGATTATTATGTAACATTGAGTGATTTTTATTTTCAAAAAGGAGCGCGAATTAGAGAATTTAATAATTTTGATAAATCCATAGAAATTCTTGAAAGAGTAATAAAGCTTTATCCTAATAATTATCGTTCTTATTTTATTTTGGGAGAAACTTATTTAAAAATGGTTTCATTTGCTCAAAATAAAAATTTGGTTTTTCAAAAAGCGGAACAGGCTTTTAAAAATTCATTAAAGTTTTTTCCTAATTCAGTTGATACTCATTTAAATTTGGGAATTGTTTTTATTCAACAGCAAAAATTCGAGCAGGCCTTGACAGAATTTAAAAAATGTGTTTTAATTAACCCTAAGAAAGTTGAATGTTTATTTAATCAAGGAAAAATTTACGAGCAGCAAAAGGATTTCAAACAAGCGAAAGAATTTTATCAAAAAGTATTAAAAATTGATCCTAATTTAAAAGTTGTTCAAGAGGCGTTAGAGAAATTTAAATAATAAATGGTTTGACAAGGCTCTACATAAGTTTAAATTTTGAATTATTTTTTTGAAATTCTTTGAAGTTTGACTTCGATGACCATTGAAGTCGGTTTCTCAAATTGAATTTATCTTTTATCTTTTTTAATTTTTAAAATCCCCCCAACCCCCTTTATCAAGGGGGCTTTGAAGAGGTTTATTTCTTTCCTTGTCCCCCTGACAAGGGGGATTAAGGGGGTTTTTCTTTTAATTTTAATTTTAATTTTTTAATTTATTTTTTTATGAAAAAAATTATGCAAAGTCTTAAAAAAAGAATGAGCATCCTCTTAATGGTCGCCATTCTTGCGTCAGTCAGTGTTTTTGTTTTTGGCGATGTTTCTAAAGTTCAAGCCCAAGAGCCACCTTCTATCGCTGTTCTTTCACCAAATGGCGGAGAAAAATTAGAAGCAGGTAAAACTTATACAATTACTTGGGAACAAGTGGGTATTAAAAAGATAGACATTCAACTTATAAGTAAATCTCTAAATAATAGT